>DQGV01000314.1 GCA_003524705.1 Anaerolineae bacterium
ACAGATTCATTCGGTTTCAATTTTGTAATCGGCGCGAGTGTTTCCAATTCTAAAAATTGGTCGTTGCAATAACATTCGCTCGAACTTCCGAAATCATAATAATTCATATTACTATGATACACCGCGCGTTTCACAAACAAAGTTTTATGATTCCAATACGCCAACCAACCACGCGGGTTCGGAAAACCAATTTTGAATGGTGAATCCATTTCAGCCCGCACCAAAATATATTCATTCCCCCAAGTGACATGCGGGCTTTTAATATCCGCATAACTCCACAACGCCAACGAACGATTTGGCAACATGCCAGCATCTTCTGTAATTTGAGGCAAAATCGCTACACCACCCGCTTTGAATTGCGTAATCGCCCAAGGCGCAAATTCAACTTCCCACAGATTTCGATTCGTGAGGATATGATGAATGATGACCTGTGGTTTATCATCAATCAATTTAATTTCAATTGACTTTTCGATTCCCGTCTCAATTTCAACTTGTTGACTGACCCTCAGGCTGGTTTTTTCGCCGACGATTTCTACTGGCTCGTCATCTAAAACATAGGTGCGTGGCATGTGTTCAGGTGAATGCCATAAACGATGACCACCATAGAAATGAAAATCTTTGCCATCCGGTCTGGTGGTGATGAAATTTGGCAACTCTGCCAATATATTTTCGCTGTCATTAAATCTTAATGAAATAATGCGCGGACCAATCGATTGAGTCACCAGTAAACTGATGACTCCATTTTTTAATTCGACACAGTCATAATTAAGAAATTTTTGAGTTTGCATGAACTAACGAATACCAAGCAACAATTCAATCGTCAATTGGTCTAAGCGTTCGTATTTCAAGCCACGTGCGCTGATAGCTGAACGGTCAAATGAATGTGCGCGTAATGCTTTGGCTTTGTCTGCTGAATATTTCCCAAAGAATTGATTCATGGAAGAATCTTCGGCATTGATTTCTGCCAAAATAGATTGAATTTCTTTATCTTTGTTAAATTGTTCTGCCTTTTCTTTGAGAATTAAGTAAGTGCGGATACATCCGCGTGCAAAATCTTTCACCCCTTCATAATCTTCGGTTCTATACGCATGAGCATCAAAGTGACGAGGATTGTCATATTTATTATCTTCAAGCAATTTGACTAAGAAGAATGCACTTTTGATATTTGAAGCACCAAAGCGGAAATCTTGGTCATAACGCCCAAAGGCTTGGTCGTTCAAATCAATGTGGAATAATTTGCCTGCTTCTAATGCTTGAGCAACGCCATGCACAAAATTTAATCCAGCCATGTGTTCGTGTGCCACTTCTGGATTTACTCCAACCATTTCAGGATGGTCTAAAGTTTCGATAAAAGCCAACATGTGACCAGTCGTTGAATTGTAAATATCACCGCGTGGTTCGTTTGGTTTGGCTTCAAGTGCAAATTTCAAATCATATTTTTTGTCTAATACATATTCACACAAGAAGTTCATGGCTTCGCGAGAGCGTTTGATAGCATCAATTGGATTCTTATTTGAATCTGTTTCAGTACCTTCACGCCCTCCCCAAAAGACATAAGTCTTTGCACCAAACTCAACTCCTAAATCAATGGCGTTCATTGTTTTTTGTATAGCATAAGCACGGACTTTTGAATCGTTTGATGTAAATGCACCATCTTTGAAGATTGGGTCACTAAATAAATTTGTGGTTGCCATTGGAACAACCAAACCAGTTTCATCTAATGCTTTACGGAATTCTTTTTTGATAGCATCAGCTTCAGAAGCAGTTGCATCAATCGGAATCAAATCATTGTCATGGAAGTTGACTCCATAGCTCTTCCGATCTCCTAGCAGACGAACTAAATCAGCCGCTGATTTTTGCTCACGAACGGGTCCGCCAAATGGGTCGCGACCAATGTTGCCGACCGTCCATAAGCCGAATGTAAATTTGTTTTCTGGTTTGGGGGTGTAATTAGACATGTTAAATCTCCTTGAAAAATTTTTCCCTTTTGGCACTCCCCTCTTTGATCCAGAAGAGGGGAGTGCACTGAGGAGGGAGAAAGGTATGAAAAACTATTTATTGAACTTCAAATGTCGCAATGACAGGTTTCGATGCACCTAATTCTTGACCTCGTTTACCGGGTGAACATCCACCAACTTCTAAACGAAATTCGCCGGGTTCAAGAGTCAATTTGCCATCGTCATTGATGAATGACATCATTTCTGGTGTAATAGAAAATTTAATAGTACTGCTTTCACCTGCTTTGAGTTCGACTCTTTCAAATCCAACTAAATGATGTAAAGGAACAATGCTTGAGGCTTGGACATCGCTGAGGTAAAACTGAACAACTTCGGCTGAGTCTGAAGCGCCGCTATTTTTTAAAGTCAGGCTGAGGTTAAGCGAATTTCCAATAGCAATTTTATTTTTTTCTAATTTCAAATCAGAGTATTCAAAATTACTATAACTTAATCCGAAACCAAAAGGATACAAAGGTTCTTGAGTCATGTAACGATAGGTGCGACCATTCATGCTGTAATCATCAAAGGCGGGGAGTTGCTCAAGAGATTTTGGAAATGTAATTGGAAGTTTGCCGCTTGGAGAAACATCGCCAAACAAAACATTTGCAACGGCTTTGCCACCTTCCATGCCCGGATACCAAACAAAAAGAATTGCATCTACCATATCTTCCACTTCGCCTAATGCAATTGGGCTTCCACCAGTTAATACCAAAACAATTTTGACTCCGTGAATAGAAAGTTCTTTGATGTAATCAACTTGACTCTGTGGAAGTGAAATGTTATCGCGGTCACCATTTGATGGAGAAAGAATTGATTCACCTTCTTCACCTTCAAGAAAAGAATTTAATCCTGCACACACGATGGCAAAGTCTGCGCTTTGTGCCATTTGAGGTGCCCATGTGTGTTGTATTTCGCGCTGATGTTTTATGTTTGCACCAGCCGTATATTCCATGCCCATGCCTTCTGGAATACGACCTGTGATGCCTTCCAAAATCGTAATCATTTTTTCATTGAAGCCGTAATAATTTCCGAGCAGAACTTCCATGCTGGCAGCGGTTGGACCAGTCACATAAATCTTTTTTGTGGAAGGTTTAATCGGCAGAATATTATTTTTATTTTTTAACAAGACGACAGATTGTGTTGCTGTTTTATAGGCTAATTCACGATGTTCTTTACTTGCAACAACATCTGTTGAAATAGAAGCAAAAGGAACATCTTCTTGTGGGTCAAACATGCCAAGTTTGAATCTTGTGCCAAGTGTTCTTTCAAGCGCGCGGTCAACTTCGGCTTCGGTGATTAATCCACGATTGATGGCTTCTTGAATTTCATTGAAGACGTGGTCACAACCCAAGTCACATCCACGCTGTAAAGCCAGTGCCGCTGATTCAGCCGCATCTTTCGTGACTTTGTGATTGAGATGAAAATCTGATAACGCCATACAATCCGACACAACATGACCTTGAAAACCCCATTCGCCACGTAGAATATCATCTAACAATAATTTACTTGCGCAACACACTTCATCTAGTGTGCGGTTGTATGCGCCCATCACTGATTCAACTTTTGCTTCAGTGACTAATTTTTTGAAAGCAGGTAAGTACGTATCGTATAACTCACGTTTTGTGACGATAGCATTGAATGTGTGTCTATCTTTTTCTGGTCCCGAGTGAACAGCATAATGTTTGGCACATGCCGCCGCTTTGAGATATTTCGGGTCGTCACCTTGTAAACCTTTTACAAATTCAGCCGCCATTTCACCAGTTAAGAATGGGTCTTCGCCCCAAGTTTCTTGTCCGCGACCCCAGCGAGGGTCACGAAAAATGTTGACGTTTGGTGACCAAAAAGTTAAACCTTGATATTGTTGTGTATATCCATTGCGCTTTAATGCGGCATGATATTTGGCACGCCCTTCATCACTTATGACAGAAGCAACTTTATGAATCAATTCTTTATTCCAAGTTGCTGCCATACCAATCGCTTGCGGAAATACAGTCGCACGTCCGTTTCGAGCAACACCATGTAAGGCTTCGCTCCAATAGTTATAGGCAGGGATATTCAAACGTGGAATGCCATGTGCAGGATGATTCATCAAGCCGACTTTTTCTTCGAGAGTCATTCTGCTGATTAAATCTTTGACTCGTTCAGCCAGTGGGCGAGATGTGTCTAAATAAATAACTTGCTCTGAAATAGTAGCCATCTAAAGATTTTCCTGTATCTTATTTTGATACCACTTTGCACTTGACTTAAGAGTCCGTTTTTGTGTTTTATAGTCTACATGCACGATTCCGAATCTTTTGGAATAACCAAATCCCCATTCAAAGTTATCTAGCAATGACCACACGAAATATCCATGCACGGGTACGCCAACTTGAATGGCTTTATTGACACTTTCTAAATGACCTTGAAGGTATGCTACACGAGATGGGTCATGTACTTCGCCATTTCCGTTCACTTCATCGGGAAATGCCGCGCCGTTTTCAGTAATATAAATAGAAGGGAAGTTATATTCAAAATGTAATCGCCCTAACAAATCATACAAACTTTGTGGGTACACTTCCCAATCCATTTCGGTGATTTGACCTTCACGAAAAACAGTTTGCGGGAGATTTTCACTTTCAGGTACAACTTGTGAACGAGCAATATTGCGGGTGTAATAATTGACCCCTAAAAAGTCAATCGGAACTTCAATCTCTTCCATGTCGCCTTGCTGAACAAAACTCATGTCTTTGTTATAAGACTTGACCATGTCCTCTGGATATCCGCGACTGGAAATTGGGTCTAAGAACCAACGATTGACATAACCATCTTCCCAAAATGCGGCTTTTTTATCTGCAATACTAGGGGAGGCAGGCACTTTTGGCGTTAGATTTAATGTAATGCCGACATTTGCATCTTTCACATTACTACGAATGACCGGTACACTGCGTCCATGAGATAAAAGCAGATGGTGAGAAGCAAGTATGGCTTCGTCTCGACTCGTATGTCCCGGCGCGTGGCGTCCATCTTGATATCCAACAAACGCACTAACCCACGGTTCGTTTAATGTAATCCAATCTTTTATGCGGTCACCTAAAGCGCGAGTGATAATATCTGTATATTCAACAAACGCATCAACCACCATGCGAGCGGGCCAGCCACCTTTATCTTGCAAGGCTTGTGGCAAATCCCAATGATATAAAGTGGCGTAGGGTTTAATACCTACTTCCAACAATTCATCTACAAGTTTGCTGTAAAAATCAATCCCTGCTTCGTTTATGCTACCTGTGCCACTCGGCAAAATGCGGGGCCAAGCAATAGAGAAACGATACGCTTTTAATCCAAGCCCTTTCATCAACTTAATATCATCACGCCACAGATGATAATGATTACAAGCCACATCACCTGTATCACCATCTAATGTTTTGCCCGGCGTATGGCTAAAACGGTCCCAGATACTTTCCCCACGACCATCTTCGTTATATGCGCCTTCAATTTGATAAGATGCCGTTGCGGCACCCCAAATAAAATCTTTCGGAAATTTTGAATTCTGCTCAGTCACGCGAAAGTCCTCTATTCACCTAAAGTTATATTCACTTGCACTGTTTTATTTTTTTCAGAAGCACATGGAATGACATTTCCTTCAATTGATTTTCCATCCACTTCTAGTTTGACTTGATTTCCCACGCCTCTTCTCTGGACGTGAATCTCGTATCGTGTTCCCCGATACATTCGATTTGCGCGAAACGCTTCCCAACCTTGCGGAATAACGGGTGCCACTTGTAAACCTTCATACGTCGGGCGGATTCCTAAAATCCATTGCGTAATGGCGACATAGTTCCATGCGGCAGTGCCGGTCAGCCATGAATTTTTTGCTTCACCATGTGTGGCGGCATCTTTGCCAGCAATCATCTGAGCATATACATACGGCTCACATTTATGCAATTCGCTAATCTCTTCACGTTTGGATGGATTGATGCGCAAATAATAATCATGCGCTTTGTCACCACGACCTGCCATCGCTTCGGCAATCATCACCCATGGATTCGTATGACAAAAAATGCCAGCATTTTCTTTATAGCCTGGTGGATAGGATGAAATCTCACCCAAATGCAAATAATATTTGCTAAAGGCTGGTTGTTGCAAAACAACACCATGCGGTGTGGCTAAATGTTCCCCGACAGAATCTAAAGCCTGTATAGCATGTTCATTATCTAACCCCAACCCCGCCATAATACACATACCTTGTGGCTCGATAAAAATTTTGCCTTCTTCATTTTCTTTTGAACCAATTACCTGACCAAAATCATCATACGCACGGCGGAACCATTCGCCATCCCAGCCATGTTTCCAAACGGTCTCTTCCATTGTTTTGGCATGGCACTCGTAATCTTCATCTGAAATAGGAAAGTTAAACGAAAACCCTTTTTCTTCTTTTAGTTTTTTGGTCAACTCTGCCATTTCTTTTGCCGCCAACACAAATAACCCTGCAATAAAAACACTTTCAGCTACTTTGCCTTCTTTATTTGTAGTGGTTTGAAAAGATTGTCCGGGCGTATCTGAAAAACAGTTTAGGTTTAAGCAATCATTCCAATCCGCACGACCAATCAACGGCAAGCCATGCGGACCTAATCTCTCTAACGTATATTGAATCGAACGTTGTAAATGACCATACAAGGCTTCTTCTGTGCCAGCCGTATTATCGTAAGGTGCGGCTTCATTTAAGATAGACCAATCACCAGTTTCTTTGATGTAAGCACAAACTGCTAAGACCAACCACAATGGGTCATCATTAAAATTTCCACCAATATCATTGTTGCCGCGTTTGGTTAAAGGTTGATATTGATGATACGCGCCACCACTTGGTAATTGAGTCGCCGCCAAATCTAAAAGTCGCTGACGCGCACGTTCTGGAATCATGTGAATGAATCCAAGCAAATCTTGATTCGAATCTCGAAAGCCCATGCCACGCCCAATGCCCGATTCAAAATACGAAGCCGAACGCGACATATTAAATGTAATCATCACCTGATAGGCATTCCAAATATTCACCATGCGGTTTGTGTGTTCATCAGGTGTGCTTACTTCAATTTTTTTCAGCAAATCATCCCAATAACTTTGCAATGTTTGAAATGCTTTTTCAACCATATTCGATTGAAGATATTTTTTTATAATCGGTGTTACATATTTTTTATTAATCACTTGCGAATGTGGAGGGTCAAACTTTTCATCTTTTGGGTTTTCGTGATATCCCAATACAAAGATGATTTTCTTTTGTTCGCCCGCCTTTAATTGGATTTTGACATGATGTGCACCAATCGGTTGCCAACCATGCGCCTCAGAATTTGACGTTTTGCCTGCTTCAACTGCGGCAGGTGAATCCCAGCCTCGATATGCACCTAAGAAGGCTTCGCGTTGTGTGTCAAACCCAGCCAACGGCTCTGAACAAGCAAAATATGCAAAGTGATTGCGGCGTTCTCGATATTCTGTTTTGTGATAAATGACTTCATCAACGATTTCTACTTGACCAATTGAATAGTTGCGTTGAAAGTTAGAGGCATCGTCTAATGCATCCCACAAGTTAAATTCAATAGATGAAAATATAGAAAGTTGAGCAGGTGCCTCGCGTTGATTTTTGAGCGTTAGTTCCCAAGTCTCAAGTGATTCACCTAATGGGACAAAATAGCGTGTTGATGACTCAATTCCGTTTTTTTGAGATTTGATAATGGTGTATCCCATACCATGACGACATTCGTACTTATCTAAAGACGTACGAGTCGGTTGCCACGTAGGCGACCAATATGAAGGTCCAGAATGAGGCGTTTGTGATTCATCATCACGGATGTAGATGTAGCGTCCACCTGAGTCAAGCGGAGCATTGTTGTATCGGTAACGGGTTAAACGTCTGAGGCGTGCATCTTGATAAAAGGAATATCCGCCAGCCGTGTTAGAGATGATTCCGAAATATGCTTCAGAACCTAAGTAGTTAATCCACGGCAGGGGAGTGTCTGGGCGTTCAATAACATATTCTCGTTTGGAGTCGTCAAAATATCCATATCGCATGATGCTTCACTTGTTACTCCTTTACAGCACCCATGGCAATACCACTGACGATATAGCGTGAGAAAATGGCATACATAATAATGACAGGAATAACCGTCATTGCTAAACCGAGATAAATCGCGCCGTATTCTGTACGGTATACATCACCACGTAAACTTCTTACTAACATTGGCAGTGTGTATTTTTCTACTGAAGTAATTAAGATAAAGGGAGTAAAGAAGTTGTTCCACGAA
>DQGV01000013.1 GCA_003524705.1 Anaerolineae bacterium
GCGCAGTTCTTCCAAACTCCATTCACGAGTCACGTGCCATAAATTGCGCACATATTCATCGCCTGCATCCCACTTGCGATACATCCCACGTCGTTCGGCTTCATACTCTTCACGTTTGGCAGTTTCTTCTGGCGTTTCATTTTCTTTTTTCTCTAACATTGCAGTGGCTTCAACATACAACTTCGCCAACCACTGACCACGCTCATGCACACCTTCAGGTTCTTGTCCCTTATAAAATTTTTCGTAAATCCACATCACCGTGATAACGCCCAAACCTAAATCACCGGGGTATGAGGCGCGAATTGTTTCATAACCTGCAAACTCAACCAAACGCGCCAGCACTTCACCTAAAATTGTATTGCGGGCGTGACCAATATGAAATGAGTGATGTGTATTCGGTTGAGCATATTCCACCATGACTCTTTCCGACTTTGCCGCACCCCGCCCAAAGTCAGATTTTGAAGCGAGCGCTTCATCTACAACTCGTTTTGCATAATCTGATGTTTTGAAATAAACGTTGAGATATCCTTTAACTGCTTCGATTCGACTAATCCCCTGCACGCTTCCTACTTGACTGGCAACCTGCTCAGCAATCCCTTGAGCCTTTTGCGGCACTGGAAGTTTTTCTCCCTTGCCGAGTTTGGCTTCGTTGGCGGCGGTCTGAAAAAATGAAGTTGCAAAACCCCATTCTCCGGCAAACGGAATTGGTTGCCACTTTAATTCTGCTAAAGCAATGTCATTCGCTTTGCAAAAGGATTTTATTTTTTCTTCAATGAGTTGTTGTTCTTTTATAAACATAAGCAAAGCAATCCTGTGGATGATGGGCGATTATAACGTAGGGTGTGTCAATTGTAGGAAACAAAAAACGGGAGTCTGATGACTCCCGTTTTTCTTTGAAAAGATGTTACTTGGTTTTCTTGCTAATTTCTGCCAAGCGTTTCATCAATCGGCTTTTGCGGCGGGCAACATTGTTTTTGTGAATGATGCCTTTTTCAGCGGCTTTGTCTAAAGCGCTGATAGCCTTCAAAACTTCTGCACGCGTTTCGGGAGTTTCAGTGGTGAGTGCTTTGCGTGCGGCATTATCCGCAGTGCGAGCGGCACCACGAATGGTGCGATTTCGTAAACGGCGCTTTTCGTTTTGACGATTGCGTTTGATTTGAGATTGTATGTTAGCCAAGGTCTTTTTCTCCAGATTTATTACATTACTTTTTCAACGGCGGTGTATTTTACATGATGCAGGATGTTTTGTCTAGTAGATTTACGGCGTTCCGCTAGGGTTTGTCGGGACGTTAATTGGCGTAAATGTAGCAGTGGGTAAAACTGTGCCAGGTCCGGGCGTGATGGGTGTACTAGTCGGTGGGCGAGTTGCGGTAGGTGTCACCAAGTTGACAGGAATTCTTAGCAATTGACCCACAAACAACTCATTTGGATTTGTAATGCTGTTTTCTTCACTAATTGCTTCAATTGTAGAGTTAAACAAATTAGCAATACCTGCCAATGAATCACCAGATTGAACAACATAATCAATGAGAGTTCCGCGTGGCAGACTTGGTGAAACAGGAGTAGACGTGGGGAGTGGCATACCCGGATAGGGGAGCAAAATCACTTGCCCTGGAATTACAATTTGAGTGGTGGGGTCAATCCCAATGCCGGTTTCGGCATTATATGGGTTTAACAACATAATTAATGGAATAGCATTATCGCCCAATGCAAATCTTTCTACAATTAATTGCAGATAATCACCATCTTGGACTGTATAGGTAAATGGTGCAGAAAATGTAGGTGTGAAGGTAATTGTAGCTGTTGGCGTTTCAGTTGGTGACGGAGTGGCAGTGCTTGTATTTGTCGGTGAAGGAGTAATCGTAGGTGTTGGTGTTTCTGTGGCAATGAGATTGCTCAAAGGTCTGCCGGGCTGGAAAAGCCAATAAATTAATACCCCAAGCCCTACAAGTACAAGCACACCTGCCGCAATAAACACAGTATTATTTTTGTTTCTGCGCTTGCGGAGTGAGCCCATTGGGCTAGAAGATAACGAAGGTCGGTTATTCATGAAGATATCCTTTTGCACTGTATGTTTGTGTTGAATCCATCCAATCACAATGCAAAATAATTCTACCTGAAAAAAAGGAAATGCGTAGACATGGAAACAGGTACACAAGTAAGACCTCAAAGACCTGTATACTTTTTTACTTCAAATGCTCTTTCAAATATTTCCCCGTATACGAACCTTTGACTTTCATTACTTGCTCAGGTGTGCCTTCAGCGATTAATTCACCGCCTCTATCACCACCTTCGGGACCTAAATCTATAATCCAGTCAGAGACTTTGATAATATCCAAGTTATGTTCAATGATTAAGACAGAATTGCCTGCATCTACTAATCTTTGTAACACTTCAATCAACTTATGCACATCCGCCGCATGTAAACCGACAGAGGGTTCGTCCAAGACGTATAAAGTTCGACCCGTAGCGCGACGCGATAATTCCTTTGATAATTTCACACGTTGTGCTTCACCACCGGATAATGTCGTCGCAGGTTGACCAACTTTCACATATCCCAAACCGACTTCTTGCAACAACCTTAATTTATTCGCCATTTGCGGATAATTTTCAAATTCTTTCACAGCATGGTCAACTGTCATATCTAAAATATCGGCAATCGAATATTGGTCACGGAATAAAACTTGTAACGTCTCGCGGTTGAAACGTTTGCCATGACACACATCACACGGCACATACACATCAGGCAAAAATTGCATTTCGATTCGCAACTCGCCTTGTCCCTGACATGCCTCACAACGTCCGCCATGCACATTGAATGAAAAACGTCCGGGCTTATATCCGCGCACTTTGCTTTCAGGCAACTCAGCAAACAATTTTCGCATCTCATCAAACAAGCCCGTATATGTTCCGGGGTTAGAACGTGGCGTTCGCCCAATCGGTGATTGATCAATATTAATAATCTTATCTAAATGTTCAATGCCTAAAATTTTGTCATGTTCACCGGCTTGCGTGCGTGCACCCATTAGCTTCGATGCTAAAGCGTTATACAAAATATCACTCATCAAAGTAGATTTTCCCGAACCAGAAACACCGGTGATACAAACTAATTTTCCAAGCGGAAGTTCGACAGAAATTTTCTTAAGATTATTTGCGACTGCATTAATAATCTTGAGACTTTTCCCATTTCCTTCACGCCTCTTTTTCGGGACTTCAACCTGTTTGCGCCCCGACAAATATTGCCCGGTCAACGACTTTGGGTGCGCCAATATTTGCTTCGGTGTGCCTTCTGCAATCACTTGCCCACCGTGTTCTCCAGCCGCTGGACCCAAATCAATCACCCAATCTGATTCACGAATCGTTTCATCATCATGCTCCACGACTAAAACCGTATTGCCTAAATCTCTTAAACCTTTCAAAGTTTCAAGCAATCTTGAATTATCTCTCGGATGTAAACCAATAGATGGTTCATCTAACACATACAACACACCAACCAAACGCGAACCAACTTGAGTTGCTAATCTAATGCGTTGTGCTTCACCGCCAGATAATGTCACGGCTGAACGATTCAACGTCAAGTAATCCAACCCGACATTGACCAAGAAATTTAATCGCTCGTGAATTTCTCGAATTACTCTTTCAGCAATTGTTTTTTGTTTTGATGTTAATGGAGAGCTCTTACCCGAAATTTTCTTAACCCAATCCAATGTTTTCAACACGGGCCATGAATTTGCCTCAACAATATTGACATCATCTACCGTCACTGCCAACGCGGCGGGATTCAATCTCTTGCCTCCGCAGGCAGGGCAAGGTCTATCAGACATGTATTCAGCAATCTTTTCACGCATCCAATCGGAACTAGTTTCTTTATATCGTCTTTCTAAATTGGTAATCACACCTTCAAACGCACGCGTGAACTTAAATTCACTGCCGTTTGTATTTCTATAGACCATTTGAATTTGTTTATCGCCTGTGCCATATAAAACCAATTTGAGTTGTTCTTTCGTCAACTCACGAACGGGTTTATCCATATTTATTTTGGAAGCATTACACACACCTTGTAACGATTGCCAATAATAGCCACCTTCTTCTTTTGGTCCCCACTCCATGCTAACGATCGCTCCTTCGTTCAGAGACAAGTCGCGGTCAGGGATGATGCGGTCTGGGTCAATTTCAAGTTTAGAACCAAGTCCCTGACATTCCGGACAAGCACCTTGTGGTGTGTTGAATGAAAAAGTTCGCGACTCAATTTCAGGGACAGTTGAACCATGTTCTGGGCAAGCCAGATGTTCTGAAAAAGCAATGTCCTCTTTTTTATCAACCAAGTTGACGGTGACGTATCCTTCTCCAAATTTGAGAGCAGTTTCCACTGAGTCAGTGAGGCGGGTGCGTGCGGCGCGTTTATCTTCTTTAGTACCTTCTTTCGAAATCACAAGTCTATCAACCACTGCTTCAATG
>DQGV01000182.1 GCA_003524705.1 Anaerolineae bacterium
TTACCCCAAAATTGAAAAATAGAAATTTTCAAAAAATATACTAAGGCTTCTAATTCAGGCAATGAAGGCGCACGTCGTCCCTCTTCATACGCACGAAATACACCAGGTTTTACACCAATCGCATCAGCACATTCTTTAATACTGCGGCGTTCTGCCACACGCGCATCGCGGATTAGCAAACCAAGTTTCTTTTCACGAATTGTGATTTGGGCGTTGGTCATTGTTCCTCATCAAAAAATTTTAATACCTGAATTATAGCAGACTGTTTAGCGTCGTGTTGATGAACCAGATTGGTTACCAGCCATAAAGATTTCTGCGCCGAGTTTATACCCAGCCGCTTCAAGACGTGGTGTAAACAGGGGGCGAATACCTGTTGGTTTTAACTCACCCTGAATTTTTCCATCTTGCGTTACGCCAGTCTGATTAAATTTGAAAATATCGGTCAAAACTACTACATCACCTTCCATGCCTGCTACTTCGGTAATGGCTGTCACTTTTCTTTGACCATCTTTCAAACGGCTTTGTTGCACAATTAAATCTATGGCTGATGATATTTGCTGACGAACAACCTTGAGGGGCAAATCCATGCCTGCCATTAAGACTAAGGTTTCCATACGAGAGATTGCATCACGTGGACTATTGGCATGGACGGTCGTTAATGAACCATCATGCCCGGTATTCATGGCTTGGAGCATATCTAATGCTTCACCCCCACGTACCTCACCCACAACGATACGGTCTGGACGCATACGCAAAGAATTTTTCACCAAATCACGAATGGTGACAGCGTGCATTCCATCTGTGTTGGCGGCTTTGGTTTCCATGCGCATGACATGGTCTTGTTGTAATTGCAATTCAGCCGCATCTTCAATGGTAATGATGCGTTCGTTTTCTGGAATAAAACCAGAAAGTACATTTAACAAAGTTGTTTTACCAGAGCCTGTTCCGCCAGAAATGACGATATTAAAGTGCGCTTTTACGCAAGCCTCTAAAAAGCTTGCCATTTGCTGTGTAAGCGAGCCGAAATTTATCAGGTCTGGAACTTGTAGGCGGTCTTTGCGAAACTTTCGAATAGTAATAGAAGGTCCATCTATGGCAACAGGTCGAACTACGGCATTGACGCGTGAACCATCTGGTAAACGGGCATCCACTGTCGGCGAGTCATAATCTACGCGCCTGCCTAACGGAAGAATGATTCGGTCAATAATGCGAACCACATGGTCATCATCATCAAATGAAATATTGGCGCGACTGAGTTGACCTTTTTTTTCAATAAAAATTTTTTTCGGTCCATTCACCATGATTTCGGTGATATCGGGATCATCTAACAAAGGTTGAAGCGGACCAAAACCAAGCATGTCATTTAAGACTTGCTTGAAAATTTCTTTTTTTACATCTTCTGGGAGTTTGATTTGGGTTTGTTCAAAAATTTTTGTAATATTTTGTTGAACAAACGTATTCCGTTGTGCCGCTGGAATACTTTCCATTTCTAAAGCACGCAGTAAATTATCAGCTAGAAATTTTTTTAAGCGAATTAAATCTTGTCCCGTCAGTCGTTGAGGTGCCCCTGGTGCATTCATCCGCTTTCTCCGGCTTGAGTATCATCTGCTGGCATAATCCACACAATTTGCGATTTATTAACTGCCATAAATGGGCTACTGTAAGCAACTTTCCCATTGGCATCATAAACACTTGCATTCGTAACTGCTATATAACTTTCTTCATTTTCAAGTTCGTCTTTCAATCTCTCTCCCTGACGAATATGCACCAACCCACGAATCAAATGTGTATTGGTCTGTAAGATTGAGGAAACAGTTATCTTGGAAACAACATTGGTGTAGTACTTACCTTTTTCATCATACTCGATGCTCATGGTTTCTCTCCAATCGTAAAGGCTTATTTTTTTAAGCGGGTACTTTTTCCATAGCCGCCAACATCTCTCTCGCAGTTTCTTGAAAAATAAGTACCGCTGTGTCGTTAGGGAATTTTAACGTAAAAGGCTGATGATGTGTATTCGCAAATGCTAAATTGGTGCTTAAGTACGGTACTGAGGCATTGATTTTTATTTCCAGCATTTTTTCAGCATCGGCTTTACTTAACCCCTCTAAACCAGCCGCCCGATTCAAAATTGAATAGATTGATTCACTTTGAACGCCTTTATTCTTCAAATAATCTAATAGAGTTTTAGAAAGAGGTAAAGTGCTGGTATCTGTGCCTATTAATAAAACCACTAAATCGGCATGTTGAATTAATGGCAAAGTGATTCTTGAAAGCGAACGTCCAATATCAATGAACACATAGTCATACCCCATTTTCAATGAGGTGACTATATCCCAAATTCGTTCTACTTTTAATTGATTGCTGAGTTCTGGATCTGGTGAGCCAGCCAACAAACTAAATTTCCAATTACGCATTTCAGGCAGATGATTACGGAAAAAGTCCGGTGATGTGACATCATGTGACATATCAGCCACATTGACGATATTCACGCTTCCTTCGTACCCGACAATTGGAGCAATGGACCCGATAGGTAAGACTAAGTCTGCGACAACGAGTTTAGCATCAGGTTGTTTGCCAGCAATGTTCATTGCTACATTAGCACAAAATGATGAAGTACCTGTTCCACCTTTGGCACTCAAAAATACAATTAACTTTCCACCTTGTTTCATGGCATCGCCATTTAGCACTAACAAACGCCGAATCGCATCAGTGAGCATGGGAACTGCTTGCCCGGATTTCGTGATGTACTCGTTGAAGCCTGCTTCCAGACAAGATTTGATGCGTTCTGGGTTTGAATCACTGCTTAATGCAATCAGTGGAACTTGTGATGTACGCGAATCTTGTTTTAATTTATTGGCAAACTCTTCCCCTTTTAAGTCTGTCATGGTCGGGTCGGCAATGATTAATTCTGGATGGTCACGCCAAGCAAAAATTAAGCCTTCTTTGCCGGAACCAGCTTGTAAAACTTCATGGTTTTGACCCAGTAATTTTTGTGCGATGAAATTTCTACTAGCGCCATCTGCATCAACAACTAAAATTTTATTGGGCATAAACCTTTCATTACCATTCTCACGTTTCGACGGGCGGCATTAAGTATCCTAATCCTGAACGTGTGACTATATGTTTGGGGTTGTGCGCGTCTTTTTCCAATTTTTGGCGTAGACGTGCAATACTCACCCATAGAATTTCTTTATCGTTTTTGTACTCAACTCCCCATACATTACTCAATAATTCTTCAGATGTGAGAATTTTTCCGATATTGTGAGCAAAATGCAATAAAAGACGGTATTCAGTAGCCGAAAGTGAGATAGCATCTTCACCACGCCATACTTCGGCGCGAGCGAAATCTATTTTCAAATCATCATGTGTAAAGAAGCGTACTTGATTGGCAGATTCGCTTGGTGGTTGAGCGCGACGTAAGACTGCACGCACACGGGCTAATAACTCAGTTGCAGAAAATGGTTTCACTAAATAATCATCAGCGCCTAAATCAAGACCACGCACGCGATCTTGTTCTTCGCCACGTGCTGTGAGAATCACAATTGGGACGTTAGAAAACTCTCGAATGCGCTGGCAAGTTTGAAACCCGTCAAGACGCGGCATCATTACATCTAATAAAACTAAATCTATGGGTTGGGCTGAAAAAACTTCTAAAGCTTGCATGCCATCTTGCGCAGTTGCTACTTCATATCCCTCTGTACGCAAGTTTGCTTCTAACAGGCGCAGGTAGCGAGGTTCATCATCCACAATTAAAATGCGCTTTGCCATAACAATTTCTCCTGAAGTGCGAAAATGAGAGCGGTCAAGGGGTTGGGTCGGCGGGCAGTTCTATATAAAAGGTTGTGCCGACATCCAACTCTGACTCTACCCAAATCTTACCATGATGTGCCATAATAATTTGTTTGCAAATGTAAAGACCTAGCCCTGTACCCGTGACTGTGCGTTCGCCCGGCACGCGATAAAAACGCTCAAATAAAAACGGGAGAAAATCTTCGGGAATGCCTTCGCCTTGGTCTGAAAATGAGACTAAGACAGATTTTTCAAGTGCTTTGGTAGAGATAGTAATTTTTGAATTTGGGGCGTACTTAATAGCATTGCTAAATAAATTTTCAAACACTTGCGAAAGGCGCACGCCATCTCCATGAACGGAGGGTAATGTCTCCAAGTGGTATTCAATTTTCAAGTCAGGGTGATGCGTGTTGACGCGGGTGGCAACGTCGCGGATTAATGCATCTAAACGAATAGGTGCAAATTTAAATTGCAATGTCTTACTTTGTAAACGCGCTGATTCAAGCATATCTTCAATCAAACGCGTTAATCTATCTGCTTCTTCATCAATAATAGTGAGAAATTCTTTTTGTGTTTCTTCATCCCATGTTGTATCTGGTCTTAATAAACTTGTACTATAGCCTTTGATGAAACCCAACGGTGTGCGCAATTCATGTGAAATGGTGGAAACAAAATCATCTTGTAAGCGCATCTGACGTTGCACTGAATCCAATTCAGCACGGGCATCTTGTAATTCTTTTTTTTCTATCAAAGAAGCAGACCAAAAAGCTTGTAAAGATGCCAAATGAATATGCAATTCAGAATAAGCAGGTCCGCCGAAACGCACAAACAATAATGTGCCTCTGACTTTTGAATTAATGCGCAAGGGAATGCCAAGTAAATAGGTTTGCGAAATTCTATCCATACCTTTAATCGGTTGACCCGGTTCGCGCATAATTAAACGGTTGGTCTTTATCACTTCTGCCGCAATGGCTTCACCCCAAGCAGCATCGGCTTCGGCAGTTTTTCCACGCCCCATTGCACGCGCATAGATGACATCTAAACTTTTATCTTGCGGGTCTTCTAAATAAACAGCGACGTTATCAAATACAAATGAACTCCGCATAGATAAAAATAATGAATCTAATGCGGATTTTAAGTCTGGTTTTTTTTGCATTTCTTGAAAAATAAAATGCAGTTGTGAAAGAGTATCAATATCCATTTAATCTCGCACGGCT
>DQGV01000405.1:0-3659 GCA_003524705.1 Anaerolineae bacterium
AAAAATTTTGTGAAACAATTTTCTCTATTTGAAATTTTATTAACGATAGTAATTTTAGGGATACATATACAAGCATCATTAGCCGATGCTTATACATTTCCAAATTATTGGTTCAAACGTGATGATGCATATTATTATTTCAAAGTAGCCCAAAATATCACCGAAGGATATGGAAGTACATTTGATGGCATCAACTTAACCAATGGTTATCACCCGTTATGGATGTTGATTTGTATTCCCATTTTTGCATTGGCTCGTTTTGATGTTATTTTGCCGTTACGCGTTTTATTGGTTGTCATTGCTCTTATGCAAGCAACAACTGCTGTTTTGTTATATAGATTAATTAAGAAACATCTTTCTCATGCAGTTGCAGTTTTAGCCGCCACATTTTGGTCTTTCAATTTTTATATTCATCAAACTGTTTATCAAATGGGGTTAGAAACACCAATTGCGGCATTAGCTATTGTTTATTTAATTTATAAACTTTCACAATTTGAAGAAACATGGCGAACCGAAAAAGTAAATCTCAAGCAAATTGCATGGCTAGGTTTTCTGTCGGCAATTGTTATGTTCAGCCGTTTGGATTTAATTTTCCTAGCAGTCATCATCGGCGTTTGGATTTTATTCCGAGGCACACCTATACGTTATTTACTGCCACTTGATATTTTGATTATTTTTATTTCGATGACTAGTTCCGTAATTTTGCGCGTTGGTTTTTCAGCCTACAATACAACATACGCAAGTTCAGCAGTTGAAGCAACGGTTATCGCCGTTATAGTCAAAACATTATCGCTTTATTTTTTTGGCGCATATCAACACCCACGCGCAAATTCAATTTTGAAAAATGTTATCAACATTTTTTATGCAACCATTATCAGCTCAGCAATTACTGCTGGAATATATCTTCTGCTTCTTCAAATTGGAGTTGGGGAAAATTTCCCGCGTTCTGCCTTTGCTTTAGATTTTGGAATCAGTCTGCTGTTATTCACTGCGCTTCGACTTACCTTCCACTTGTTTACCAACCCCGGCATTCGTCAAGCCGAGACACCGCTTGTACAATTTAAATCCAACATAAAAACATGGTTTAACGAAGGTCTTGCATTTTATGGTGTGCTAGGTGGCTTATTAATCATCTACATACTTTTCAATCATTTAGCATTTGGTACATCCAGCCCCGTCAGCGGACAAATCAAACGTTGGTGGGGTACATTACCAAATTCAGCTTATGATCGCCCCACTTCAGATTGGTTATCATATTTCTTGATAGACTCAAAAGGAGGTGGTGCATGGGAGCCTTTTACGGATGTTTTTTGGTATATGTCAAATTTCATATATTTAATTGTCCCAAGTAAAGATGCAAGAAATGAACATTTTTATACTGCTTTATTCCTTGTCTTGTTTATATTTTTAGTTTTATTGCTTCTCAAAAAGACTTGGTCATTAAGAGTAATCACGAGGCTAGGCTTTATTCCTCTCATTGCAGGCAGTGGAATTCAACTTTTATCTTACACAGCCACAGCCTACGGTGGAGCAAAAGAATGGTATTGGGTCAGCCAAATGATATTACTTACGTTAGGGTTTAGTCTGCTGACTCACCTAATTCTCAAACCCTTACAAAAAATTAAAGTTGCAAGTCGCTTATTAGAGGTGGCCGTATTAATTATTGCAGTTTATTATGCATATAATTTCAACCGCGTCGTTTCAATTGTCATGGTAAGAGATTACTTCCCACCTGACCGCGCATACATGGAAGTTGTAGCATACATAGAGGAAAACACACCGCCCGGCAGTGTAATTGGTATGACCGGTGGCGGGAATGTCGGCTATTTGCTCAAAGATAGAATTATTGTAAATATGGACGGACTCATCAATAGCTATGAATATTTTCAAGCCTTAAAAGACGGAGAAGCACCAATTTATTTACATGAGCATGGAGTGACAATTCTGTTTGCAAATCCACGTTTATTGCTTATTCCGCCATACTACGGTCAATTTGCGCCGTATTTAGTAAGATACAGCAGTTATGGCGGGAAAGATTTACTCTATTTGCTTGAAGAACCAAAGTACTAGATGAATCGACCATTTTCAGTAACCCTATCCCTAGTGTTGGTGTTAATTTTCACAGCATGGAACTTTGTCAAATTATGGACGTTACTTGCATGGCAAGATGTTTTGCTTGAATTTGCAACTAGCCCAAATCTATATATGAGTGTCATCATTAGTACAATCTGGGTGATTGCAGGAATCGTTTTGACATGGGGAATTTTGCAGAAAAAAGTTTGGAGCGTAAAAATGCTCCCCGCGCTTGCGGCAGGTTACACCGTCTGGTATTGGAGCGAAAGAATAATCTGGCAAAATGGAAAAACAAATTTGTGGTTTGTTATCGCTGTAAATCTTATAACATTAATTTTTATTTACTTTGCAACAAAATCATTATCGAGAGAGGCTTATGAGCGCACAATCGAAAATTCAACAACTGAATGATAAAAAAGCACAATCGCGTTTGGGAGGTGGGCAAGCGCGGATAGATGCTCAACATAAAAAGGGACGCCTCACCGCACGGGAAAGATTGGACTTGCTACTTGATAAGGGGTCTTTCCGTGAAGTGGATGCATTTGTCGTTCATCGCACACACGATTTTGGATTGGATGAACAAAAATTTACTGGTGATTCTGTTGTGACAGGTTGGGGAACAATTGAAGGAAGATTGGTATATGTTTATTCGCAAGACTTCACAGTGTTTGGTGGAAGTTTAGGTGAAGTGCACGCTGAAAAAATTTGTAAGATTATGGATTTAGCCATGAAAAATGGCGCGCCTATCATTGGATTAAATGATTCAGGTGGCGCACGCATTCAAGAAGGTGTTGTGGCACTCGCAGGATATGCCGATATATTTTTACGCAACACAATGGCATCTGGAGTTGTTCCACAAATTTCTGCGATTATGGGACCATGTGCAGGTGGTGCTGTATATTCACCAGCATTGACTGATTTTATTTTTATGACACGCAATACTTCTTACATGTTTGTGACTGGACCTGACGTCGTCAAAGCAGTGACCCACGAAGAAGTGACTCAAGAGGAATTGGGCGGCGCAAGTGTACATTCAGAAAAATCTGGTGTGTGTCATGTAGCGGCAGATAGTGAAGCAGATACTTTATATTTGATTCGTAAGATGCTAGGCTATTTCCCACAAAATAATATGGAAGATACGCCATTTGTAGCCACAAGCGATGACCCATTGCGAATGGATGAAACATTAAACGAAATTGTGCCTGATGACCCTAATAAGCCTTATGACATCAAAGAAGTGATTCACATGATTATGGATGATGGAAACTTTTTTGAAATCCATGAGAATTATGCACAAAATGTTGTAGTTGGATTTGCAAGATTAGGTGGTCATTCGGTTGGGATTATTGCGAATCAACCAGCAGTGTTAGCAGGTGTATTAGATATTGATGCCAGTGAAAAAGCCGCCAGATTTATCCGTTTTTGCGATTCATTCAACATTCCAATTATTACTTTTGAAGATGTGCCAGGCTTTTTACCCGGCACCTTCCAAGAACATCATGGCATTATTCGTTCAGGTGCCAAATTGTTATATGCTTATTGTGAAGCAACTGTTCCAAAACTAACTGTGATTACAAGAAAAGCAT
>DQGV01000405.1:3899-4091 GCA_003524705.1 Anaerolineae bacterium
AACTGTGATTACAAGAAAAGCATACGGCGGAGCCTATTGCGTAATGTCATCCAAACATATTCGCAGTGACGTTAATTTTGCTTGGCCCACTGCTGAAATTGCAGTGATGGGACCAGATGGCGCGGTCAATATTATCTTCCGTAAAGAATTAGAAGCGGCAAAAGACCCAGTTGCTAAAAAAGCAGAGTTGGT
>DQGV01000291.1:0-1326 GCA_003524705.1 Anaerolineae bacterium
TACCAAAACTTTATCTTACGAACAACTCTATAAAGAAGTAAACAAAACCGCTAACGGACTCCGCTCGTTAGGTTTGGGCAAAGGTGATGCCATTGGTATTTTTATGCCAATGACTCCTGAAATTGTGATTGCTTTGTTAGCCATTGCAAAAATGGGCGGAATCATTCTCCCATTATTTTCTGGTTATGGAGCAGGCGCAATTGTCTCGCGCATGAATGATGCGGATGCAAAAGCATTATTTGCATGTGATGGCTCATTTCGGCGTGGCAAACCTGTAGAAATGAAATCCATTGCAGATGAAGCGGCAGAACAAATTCCTACTTTGAAACACATGATTGTTTTAAAACGAACAAATCAAGAAATAAAGATGAAATCAGAAAGGGATATTTGGTGGGATGAATTAATTGATAAACAAAGTGATGTATCCGAAACGGAAAAAACAAACGCCGAAGACCCATTGATGATTATTTACACATCAGGCACAACGGGCAAACCGAAAGGTGCTTTGCATACACACTGCGGATTTCCAATCAAAGCCGCGCAAGATATGGCTTTTGGTACAGATGTTCATCAAGAGGATGTCATTTATTGGATGACCGATATGGGCTGGATGATGGGTCCATGGCTTGTATTTGGAAGTTTAATTCTTGGTGCTACTATGTTTTTATATGATGGCGCGCCAGATTTCCCTACACCGAATCGCTTATGGGAACTCGCCGAAAAACATAAAATTAATCAAATGGGTGTTTCGCCAACTTTAATTCGTTCGCTCATTCCGCAAGGTGAAGAGCACTTCAAAAAACATAATTTATCTTCACTCAAATGTTTTGCATCAACAGGTGAACCATGGAATCCCGACCCATGGATGTGGTTGTTTGAAAAAGTTGGTAACAAAAAAATCCCTATAATCAATTATTCAGGTGGCACTGAAATTTCTGGCGGTATCGTCATGGGCAATCCATTAATGCCGTTGAAGCCGTGTGCGTTTTCTGCTCCATGCCCTGGGATGAATGCTGATGTTGTAAATGAAGATGGAAAACCGCTTCGTGACTCTGTGGGAGAGTTGGTCATTAAATCCCCATGGATTGGCATGACCCGAGGCTTTTGGAAAGATAAACAAAGGTATTTAGACACCTATTGGTCACGTTGGGATAATGTTTGGGTACATGGAGATTTCGCCGCAATTGATAAAGATGGTCTTTGGTATATCTTAGGTCGTTCAGATGACACCATAAAAATTGCAGGCAAACGATTAGGACCTGCTGAAGTTGAATCGATTTTAGTGAAACATAAAGATATTGTCGAAGCCGCCGCAATTGGCGTGCC
>DQGV01000291.1:1642-2951 GCA_003524705.1 Anaerolineae bacterium
AAGCGATGCACTTCGTCAAGAATTGAATAAAATGGTTGTATCCGAGATGGGGAAGCCATTAGCACCAAAAGAAATTTTATTTGTGAATGATTTGCCAAAAACGCGCAACGCCAAAGTAATGCGTCGTATGATTCGCTCAGCATATCTTGGCTTGGAATTGGGCGATACATCATCGTTAGTGAATCCACAAGCAGTGGAAGAAATCAAAGTACTTAAGTAACCCCATGACATGCGCGCTATTGATGTTTAGGGAATAGTTTTCTAAAATAGTGGGAAATAAAAAATAGAAAGGCATCAAATGAAAAAGTATTTTAATAAATTTATTTCTTTAAGTGTTTTAGTTATTGTTCTTTTGTCGGCTTGTAATTTAGGAGTAACACCACCTAGTGATGAGGAAGTAGTGAGCGATTCTCCGGTAGAACTCTCAACTGCTTTGCCACCAACAGAGTCTGTTCAACATGTAATGATACCGGGGGAGTTACCGACTAATAAGAGCGGTATTCTTGGAGATCATGATTCTTCAACTACATCAAATGAAAATCGTGCTCCGAGTGGTGACCGCTTTACTTTTGGTCGTTATGAACGCCCTTTCAATAGTGAAGCAATGGATATATATTTTCCATACCTTGATATTCAGCTTGCAGAATTTGCCATAGATGATACATGGATGTATGCAACCATTACTGTGAAAGGTGATGAATTATCAAGTCAGAGCCTTGTCGGGAAGTATGGCTTTGAGATTGATTTAAGTGTAAATGGCGGTGGAGATTACTTAATTATGGTTCTCCAACCTTCATCTACAGAATGGACTACCAATAATGTGCAGGTTTGGTTTGATGAGAATGATGATGTAGGTGGTGAGGTTAAAGTAGTAGCAGATGACGTGCCTACACAGGGAAATGGATATGAAACCCAGATTTTTGGGAGTGGACAAGAAGATGACCCAGATTTGGCATGGGCACGAATTTCACCTACTGACCCAAATTCAGTGCAAATGGCTGTTAAATTGTCTTTATTGGCTGGTGATACTACTTTTATGGTAGGGATGTGGGCAGGTACTGATGATCTGGATGCGACGTTGTTTGATATAAACGATATGTTTACCCATGAACAGGCTGGGTCTTCTTTAAAGGAATTTGAATTTTTCTATCCTGTTAAAGAGGTGTCTGAATTAGATAATACCTGTCGGATGGCAATTGGTTTTCAGCCGACTGGAAATGAGCCGGGAGGTTGTCCGGTACCTGTACCAGGAGATGACTCACCACCTCCTCCTGGACAATCCTGCCCTCCTCCTTCTATTTTGTATTGC
>DQGV01000291.1:3176-3524 GCA_003524705.1 Anaerolineae bacterium
CCTCCTCCTTCTATTTTGTATTGCACCGCAAATGGTTGCTTCTGTCTATATCCACAAGGCTAGAAGATTTCATATTCTAAATTTGTAAAAACGGTATCATCTCTAAAAAGATGATACCGTTTTTCTTTACATTATAATAGTTCTACATTCTCAAGTTTGTTTGTTGAGAAAATCTTTTATCATAAACTATCAATGAAAAAAATTCTCCGATCTTTGTTGTTAATATTTATCTCTGCTATAGCATATTTACCATTTATTCATCAGTTTGGATACTATCGTGATGATTGGTATTTGATGTATTCTGCTAATGCTCTGGGTGGCGAAGTGTTTCATCAGATTTATGCAAGT
>DQGV01000196.1 GCA_003524705.1 Anaerolineae bacterium
GAAGAATTAATCGAATGGCGAAGAGATTTTCATCAACACCCTGAAACAGGCTTTGATGTATTTCGCACAGCAGGAATCGTAGCCGATGAATTGGAAAAGATGGGTTATAAAGTTAAGCGCGGCGTTGGCAAAACAGGTGTGGTTGCAGAAATAGGTGAAGGCGGAAAACTTGTCGCAATTCGAGCAGATATGGACGCACTTCCATTGCAAGAATTAAATGAGACAGAATATAAATCTACAGTGGAAAATAAAATGCACGCTTGTGGACATGACTCACATACGGCGATGGCATTGGGTGCGGCAAAAATTTTAGCAAAAGAAAAATTAAACGGACGCGTTCGCTTTTTGTTTCAACCTTGCGAAGAGACAGCCGATGAAGAAGGCAAAAGCGGTGCACAACGTATGTATGATGAAGGTGCAGTAGAAGGCGTAGATTATGTGATTGCACAACATGTTGACCCGACAAGCCCTGTGGGAACAATAGCAATCAATGAAGGCGCAAGTGGTGGAGGCGTTACATCATGGGGTGCAACGATTAAAGGCAAAGGCGGGCATGGAGCGTATCCGCATAAATCGAATGATCCATTTGTTTTATTAGCGCATGTGATTATGGGAATCAACTCAATTATTTCAAGAAGATTAGATCCATTTGAACCCACTGTGATTAGTATTGGCGCGGTCAATGGTGGTTTTACAGAAAATGTAATTCCAGACAAAGTTGAAATCAAAGGTACGATGCGTTTCACTTCATTAGAAACCGAAAAACAATTGCGCGAAGAAATAACACGCGTGTTTGAAATTGTAAAAATACTTGGCGGTGATTATGAATTGAAATTTTTATTCGGCGGCTTGCCATTAATCAATGACAAATTTGTTGCTGAAACAATTGAAAAAGTTGGCAAAGATTTATTAGGCGAAGATAAAGTACAGCCCATGCATAAATCTTTAGGCGCTGAAGACTTCCCTGAATTTTTGAAGAATGCCCCAGGTGCTATGTATACACTTGGCACAATGATTGAAGGGCGTGAAATTTATGAATTACATCATCCGAAATTTGATTTAGATGAACGCGCCTTGCCAATTGGCACGGCTGTGTTGGCAGAAACTGCAATGAGATTTTTACAAAAATAATGTCACTGCGAGCGATTGTTGTGAAGCAGTCTCCTAATAATTTGGAGATTGCTTCGACGGAAGAACACTGTCTCGGAATGACATAAATACGGAGAATGAATGCACACCATACTCAAATCAAACTCAAAAGAAGTAACAATTGGAATTGATAAGCCTTTCGTTATCATCGGTGAAAAGATTAATCCAACTGGAATCAAGAAACTTGGTCAAGCGTTGGTTGAGAGAAATATGGATTTTGTAAAGCATCTCGCCAAACGTCAAGTGGATTGGGGTGCAGATGTTTTGGATGTGAATGTCGGTCACCCGCAAATTGAAGAAGCGGAAGTGATTCCATTGGTTGTGGAAGCAGTTCAATCTGTTGTGGATGTTCCACTTTGTATAGATTCAAATGAACCAAAAATTTTAGAAGCAGGATTGAATGCTATCAAAGGTGGTAAGCCGTTAATCAACTCTGTCAATGGAGAGGAAAAGCAACTAGCAAGCGTCCTGCCAATCGTCAAAGAAAGAGGCGCGGCAGTGATCGGATTAACAATTGCAGATGAAGGCATCCCCCCCACTCCAGAAGGTCGGCTTGCCGCGGCGGATAAAATTATCAAACGCGCTACAAAAATGGGAATCCCGATTGAAGATATTATCATTGACCCATTGGTGATGACAGTTGGTCATAACAGCGTGGCTGGGACGATTACATTGAAAACGATTGAGTTAATCAGAAAAGAATTTGGTGTGAACATGAGTTTGGGAGCAAGCAATGTTTCATTTGGCTTGCCTGATAGAAATTCTGTTAATGCGGCGTTTTTGGCATTGATGATGCAAGCAGGTGCAACATGTTCTATCACCGACCCAATTAAATTAGGTAGTGCTATCAAAGCAACTGATTTGTTGTTGGGTAAAGATATGAATTCAATTCGATATTTGAAATACTTCCGTGCCACAGAAAAATTAAGAGAAGTAGAGAGTTTAGCAAAAGCATAAAAATTGATATTAGACTTAAGAGGCAGTTCATCACTGCCTCTTTTTTATTTTGTAGGGGCAGGGTCATCCTGCCCAGTTGGGCGAGGAAACCTCGCCCCTACATGGAGACAACATGAAAAAAATTTTATTGTTAATCATGCTTACAAGTTTATTAATTGGTTGTATGCCACAAGCAACGCCAATTTCAACTGCTACTCCTATACCACCATCTGAAACGCCAACATTAACGTCTACTCCAGAGCCAACAACAACTTTCACACCGTTACCCACAGCAACACCTGTTCCGCATCCCATGAGCATTATTGCCTTGCGGAATCAAAGTTTTCCCGGCAGTGAAATTGTGATCGAACGTGAATTAGATCGCGGATTAAATTATCGCCGTTATTATGCTTATTATCTTTCAGAGGGATTAAAAATTTATGCACTGTTAACGATTCCAAATGGCACGCCACCTGAAGGTGGTTTTCCCGCAATCGTTTTCAATCATGGTTATATTCCTCCAGATGTTTATAGAACAACCGAAAGATACATTCACTATGTAGATGAAATTGCAAAAGCAGGTTATGTTGTTTTTAGAATTGACTATCGCGGACATGACAATTCAGATGGTGAAGCCACTGGTGCATATGGACACCCCGGTTATCAAATTGATGTGATGAATGCAGTTGCATCGCTCAAGCAACATCCACAAGTGAACCCTGAAAAAATTGGCATGTGGGGTCATTCTATGGGTGGATATTTAACTTTGCGTGCCATGGTGATTTCATCGGATGTAAAAGTGGGAGTGATTTGGGCTGGTGTTATCGCTTCATATACTGACCTCGTCTATAACTGGCGGCGGACAGGTTCATTTACGCCTTCGCCAAGTTCTACTGGCAGAGGTTGGCGCGGAAGTTGGATTGAACAATATGGCACGCCAGAACAAAACCCTGAATTTTGGAATTCAGTTTCAGCAACATCTTATCTCGCAGATTTATCAGGACCGATTCAATTACATCATGGAACCAATGATGAAGATGTGCCGTATGAATTTTCCATTCGCGTGGCAGAACTGGCGCGCGCCCAAGCCAAAGTTGCAGATTTATATTTGTATGATGGTGATAACCATAACATCGCTACAAATTTTTACCCAGCCATGGATTCGACGATTGAGTTTTTTGATATTTATCTAAAAGACTCAGATTAGCCTAAAAGAGACAGTCACCTCAAAGATGAC
Organism: Anaerolineae bacterium; assembly: GCA_003524705.1. The sequence continues at coordinate 3,323 of DQGV01000196.1, forward strand.
TGTCTCTTTATTTAAGAGAGTAAAATTGAAATATGAATCCCATTCAACAACTTTTACAAAACCAAAATATCATCGTTTTAGATGGTGCATTGGCAACTGAACTTGAAAATCGTGGTTGTGACTTGAACGATTCGTTATGGTCAGCAAGAGTTTTGATGGAACAACCTGAATTAATTCAACAAGTGCATTTGGATTATTTCAATGCGGGCGCGGATGTTGCTATCACCGCCAGTTATCAAGCCACTGTGGAAGGGTTTGCACAACGCGGTTTGAATAAAGACCAAGCCATTGAGTTGATAAAAAAATCTGTGCAGATTGCAAAAGATGCGCGTGATGAATTTTGGTCTGATGAAAAAAATAGAATCAATAGAAATTATCCATTAATTGCTGGCTCCGTTGGACCATATGGTGCTTATCTAGCGGATGGTTCTGAATATCGTGGTGATTATGAATTAACAGAACAAGAATTGATTGATTTTCATCGTCCACGCATTGAGGCATTGATTGAATCAGGTGTTGATGTGGTAGCTTGCGAAACGATTCCTAAATTTGATGAAGCAAAAGCATTGGTTAAATTATTGGGTGAATTTCCACAAGCAAGTGCATGGTTTACTTTTACAGCCAAAGATGGTGAACATATCAGTCATGGAGAAAAAATTGCGGATGTTGCAAAATGGTTAGATTCATTTGAGCAAGTGGCAGGAATCGGAATTAATTGTTCTTCGCCATTACATATTCCGTCTTTGATTGATGAAATAAAAAAGAATACAAGCAAACCAATTATTGTATATCCAAACTCAGGTGAAGTGTATGTTTCTGTGACAAATTCTTGGCATGGGGAAACATCTTGCGAGTCATTTGGATTACAGTCAAAAGATTGGTATGAGCATGGAGCAAAAGTCATTGGTGGATGTTGTAGGACGACGCCAGAACATATAAAAGAAATAAAGAATATTGCTAAATAAACCCGATGGTCGAGACGCAAGCAGTCGAGACCATCAAATAAATATATGCAATCAATTTGTGGTCTCGATACGTTTCTCGCTATTGCTCGAAACTACTCGACCACCGATTTTTTATAGGAGCTCTTATGCAATTAAATAATTTAATCACAGCAATAGACTTACACGCTTGCGGAGAACCGGGGCGAGTTATCACAGGTGGCGTGTTAGATGTGCCTGGAAAAAATATGTTTGAGAAGATGAAATATTTTGAAACGCATCACGATGATATTCGTTTACGAATGTTACGCGAGCCGCGCGGATATCCTGCTTTGTGTTGTAATGTGATTCTTCCGCCTACCCATCCGCAAGCGGATGCTGGGTTTATTATCATGGAGCAGACGGAATACCCGCCCATGTCTGGGACGAATACGATTTGCGTGGCGACGACGCTTCTTGAGTTGGGAATGTTGAAGATGACCGAACCAGTTACCACGTTCATGCTTGAAGCGCCTGCGGGTTTAGTCCAAATTACAGCGCAGTGTCAAAATGGAAAAGTCACGCAGGTCACTTTCAAAAACGTTCCCGCCTTTGCTGTGCATTTGGATATCAAAGTGGAAGTGCCAACTTTGGGAACTGTGAATGTGGATGTGGCGTGGGGCGGGATGTTTTATGCGATTGCAGACGCTTCGCAATTTGGTTTGAAGTTGAGCCCTGACGAGGGAAAGGATATTACGCGGATAACTGAGATGATAAAAACTGCAACTGCGGAACAATATCCTGTTGTGCATCCGGAGAACCCAGAAATTACTGGACCGACCATTGGTCAACTTTCTGCGCCGCCGACGAATCCGAAAGCACATCGAAAAAATGTGGTGACTGTTTCAACAGGAAAAGTAGATTGGAACAAACCATCCACATGGACAGGTGTGATTGACCGTTCGCCTTGCGGAACAGGTACTTGTGCAAAAATGGCAGTGATGTATGCCAAAGGTGAATTAGGATTGAACGAGGATTTTTATCATGAAGGAATTTTGGGAACTTTATTTATTGGAAGATTAATCGCAGAAACACAAGTTGGAAAATATAAAGCCGTTGTGCCAACCATCGGCGGCACAGCATGGATTACGGGAATTAATCAATTTGTAATTGACCCTAGTGACCCGTATCCGAATGGGTTTAAGGTTGGGGATATTTGGTGAGTTGTTTCATAAGTTTTATTTTGATATTTCATTCAAACTATAAGCTATAAGGGTAAAATATAATTATGGAATCAACACCTTCTTATCAAAAAATCATAAATTTATTAGCAGAAAGCTATTGGATGCATATTGATAAGTGTTTACTTGCAAATCCTCATTTAGTAAAAACTGCTCCTGGTTTTTTGATTTCTCCAGAAAAGGTAATTTTATATCTAGGGAAAACTCATTTAGGTATTGAGTACATTGGACCAGAAAGGGTAGATAAAAATCCTGATGAGCTGAAAATAAGTATTCAAGTTATTGATTTATACGACTCTGAAGATAGTTTTTTAGAAAAAATTATTGGTTTTATTTATGATGATGGAGCATCAAATATAGGAACTATGCCCATCCCAACCTTTTCTGAAGGTTTAATATTACCTACTAATCGAGGTGCAGATAAACTTGAAGAATTAAAGTGGCATATTAATGCTCAAGATGGTATGACAATATTTAACCCTACCCACCCTATAGTTAGTAAGAACGAGTTCACTCGTATAATTAATGGTCTGTTTTTTGATGCTAATGAAAAAGGTCTTCTCACTAGGCATATCAAATGGATTGACTTTATCCCTGTAATTAATAGTGACATAGAAGATAAAAAAGAAATGCTTAAGGTAGATTTATCTGTTTATAACAAAAATTTAGCCGAACAAAATGGTAAGTATCACTATCCACTTCCAGATCAGTACGATTATCA
>DQGV01000225.1 GCA_003524705.1 Anaerolineae bacterium
CATTTTGAATATAAAAGTTCATATGGTCCAATAAAAATCAACTCTTCTTGCGTAATATCATATTCATAAATTAAGTAAGTTGCGTCATAAATATTATCTGTATAATCTTGTCCATAAACCTCAAGATTAGAAATATCATCCCAAGAAGTTGGATACAGTATTGTTTTTTCAAGTTGCAATATAAATCGTGATTCATTTATCAGTGAGTCCCAAACATACAAAGAAGAATCTATGATAAAACCTTCTTTATTACAACGTGATACGGAATAAGCAAGATATCTACCATCAGGTGACCAGATTAAATCCATAACACCGCTTACATTTAATTGAATTTCATTTCCTGTTTGTAAATCTGTAATTGTGATTCCATTAATATCTACAGCAAAGCGCCTACCTGTTGGAGAAAATCGCATTTTATCTCCCGGAAATCTAGCATGACGGTCTATAAGCGTTGCCACAGAACCATTTTTTAGATTAAGTCTAAAAAGCCCAAGTCCTCCACCACCTTCAGGGAAGCAATAATTTCCTCCCCCAGACCAGCCAATATAAACTGTGAAATATAAATATTGCCCTTCCATATCCCAAAATACCGTTCCCACCCCTCCTGGTACTCCTTCTGAAAAACTTTCATCAAGAAAATCTTCAAAATCTAAAACCCATTTTGTTCCTTCTTTATTTTGAACAACTAAAATTGAATAGGTTTTGTCTCCGCAATTTGTGGCTAACCACTTAAAATCTGGAGATACATCGAAATCATAACTATCACTACAAACAATAGGGAATTTGTCAATTTCCTTTCCTCTATTTTCACGTTCGTTTTCATTAATCACTCGTTGTGTTGCCCTAATTGAAACATTCGTAGCAACCCATATTTGTTGAGTTGGATTTAAAGTTGGTGTTAAAGTAATTGTCTTAGTTGGCACAACTGTAAAAGTTGGTTGTCTTGGGAGTGTAGGAAATGGCGTTTTAGATGGAGTAGATGGCAACAGAGGAGTATCTGTAATAGTGACTTCAGTTTGTGCAATTGGATTCCCACATGCAATCAATACAAAACCTATAAATACAATTACGATTAATTTCTTGAAAAACTCCATTTTCCTTCCTCCGTAATGAACTATAAATATTATAGTCCGATTTCGTTATAATCATTTCAACAAAACTATGAAAATCAAAAATCAAATTCTCCTTCTACTTATTTTTGCAATTTCCATCATTCCAATTCAACAAGTCCAAGCCCACCCAGCGGATTTGTTCGCACATAACATTCGCATCAACATTAATCAAAATGAATTGAAAATAGATTGGGAAATTAAGCCAGGTCCATTGTTGATTAACTTCTTATGGAGTCAAATGGACACAGACCAAAATGGCTCACTTGATGAAAATGAATCTGAAACTTGGGCAAATTCGTACGCTTCGTTGCTCACAGGGACACTTGAAGATAAACCTTTTCCTTTAGAACTTGATTCATTTCAATTCCCTACAGACTTAAACAAATTTCAATCAGGCGAAGAGACGATACATTTTTATTTCTCTGCCGAATGGAATCAAAACGCGAATAACGCCCAACGTTTGGTGATTCAAAATGATATGGAAATCACCAAATCTATCAATTGGTTTTACATCATTGCTGAAGATAACACTGCTTTTCTGTTTCCATCACAAAAAAGTCATATCTTAACAATAGACATGATTCGCGATAGCAGTTTAATGCCAGACCAATCACAACTCATCAAAACATGGGATAGTGGCACACCAGCCTTGCCATTGGGTCAAAGAAAAGATGTCGTCACCGAAACTGCTGAAGAACTTGTGCCTGAATTGCAAGAAAGAAGTCCGCAAGAAATTTTGTTGGATTTAGTTCGCAACCCTGAATTATCTTTTCTATTTTATATCGCCGCATTATTTATCGCCTTAGCACTTGGCGCGTTACATGCACTCACACCGGGTCACGGCAAAACAGTCGTTGCGGCATATCTTGTCGGTTCGCGTGGCACATCATTTCATGCCATTGTGTTAGGCGCAGTCGTCACACTCACACATACAGGTTCAGTTTTTTTACTCGGCATCTTCACACTTGCCGCGTCACAATACATTTTGCCAACAACCATTATTCCATTTCTTGAAATTCTTTCAGGTCTTTTAATTCTCGGTTTGGGATTTTATCTGTTATGGCAACGAATTCAAGTTTGGAGAAAACCAAAGCAAACGAAAAATAAAATTTCGCTCACGCCAACTTCAAATAAAAAAATATCAAGCAATATAAAAATTCAAAAACCAAATACAAATCTTCATCATCATGGAGATGGCAAACTTCATTCGCATAATGTCCCCGAAACGATTACATGGCGTTCATTAATCGCGCTCGGCATTAGCGGCGGTCTCGTGCCATGTCCCGATGCGATTGCGATTCTTCTCGTTACCGTTGCTATCAATCGCATTTTTCTTGGATTAACTTTAATCCTATCTTTTAGTTTGGGATTAGCCATTGTTTTGATTGTGATTGGCTTATTGATGGTTAATAGTCGTCGCATATTTGACCGCATGGGATTCTTAGACCGCTTCGCCACTACCCTGCCAGTTGTTTCAGCAGTGATAGTTTTATTCTTAGGTGCAGCATTGACGTGGGCGGCAATCGTTCGGGCGAGAGAAAATGTTGGGTTTACAGTACCAGTTCAAACGTCAATTACTGAAGCGCAGATTTTATATCTGGTAGAAAATGAAAATCGAGTCAAAGAATTATTCATCACAGATTATGCAAATGATTCATCGCAATTGATTTCAAATGAAAACGTGGTCGAATTTGCAGTCGCGCCGAATCAAATTGATGTTGCCTATGTCATTCAAAACAGCAATATCCAAAATGAAATTTGGTTGATGAATCTTGAAAGTGAAGAAAATAAAAAAATATCTTCGTGTGAAAATTCGACTTGTTCTGGAATGGTTTGGTCGCCCGATGGAAATAAAATTATTTACAAACACATCAGCAATGATGGCAACTTGAGCGGCTTTTCAACTTTGTGGTGGATTGATATTTTAAGTGGCGAAGAAGGTCCCGTATTTCAAGAATCACAATTGCCCGGTGGCAATGCGCGTTGGTCGCCAAATGGAGAGTGGTTAAGTTATGCTACACCTGAAGGCATACGTTTGTATAATTTTGAAAATGGCGAAACACGTTTGATAGAAAATATTTTAGGCGGTGCGGTGATTTGGTCACCGAACAGCAAAACAATTTTATTGCGTGACGTTGTCATTCGTCACGAACAATTTGTGACTCAATTATTTTTATATGAAATTGAAAGCGAAAAAA
>DQGV01000092.1:0-309 GCA_003524705.1 Anaerolineae bacterium
AAAAGTATTATGGACGTAAGTTTTACTTTAATCATATAACAATTATATCTAAAACAAAGACCTCCGAGATTTTGAAAATCTCGGAGGTCTATCACGTTTCACGTATTACGCATCACGTCTTACTCTTTCACTTCGCCATCAATCACATCACCATCTTGCGGTTGAGCAGGTCCACCTTCAGGTTGTGGTTGCTGACCTTGTCCTTGCGCATACATTTGTTGACTGAGTGCATGGAAAGTATGTTGCAATTCTTCAGTTAACTTTTTGATTTTTTCAACATCATCGCCTTGTGCGGCTTGTTTGAGTTCA
>DQGV01000092.1:478-1068 GCA_003524705.1 Anaerolineae bacterium
CCTTGTGCGGCTTGTTTGAGTTCATTGACTTTTGTTTCAATAGAACCTTTTTCTGCGGCAGGCACTTTGTCGCCAAGCTCACGCAATGATTTTTCAATTTGATACGCGAGGTTATCGGCATCATTCTTTACTTGAATCACTTCACGGCGTTTTTTATCAGCGACTTCATTTTGCTTGGCTTCTTGCACCATGCGTTCAATATCATTTTTATTCAAGTTGGTTGAAGCCGTGATGGTCACTTTTTGTTCTTTGCCAGTGGCTTTGTCTTTAGCAGTTACATTCAAAATGCCGTTGGCATCAATATCAAAAGTCACTTCCACTTGTGGAATGCCACGCGGAGCTGGTGGAATGCCATCGAGTCTGAATCTTCCTAAACTCATATTGTCTTGCGCCATTGGGCGTTCACCTTGTAGCACATGAATATCAACAGCGGTTTGATTATCTGCCGCAGTGGAATATGTTTCCGTTTTGCGGACAGGAATCGTGGTGTTGCGTTCAATCATCACGGTCATCACACTGCCCATGGTTTCAACGCCTAAAGAAAGTGGAGTTACATCTAATAACAAGATGTCTTTAACTTCACCACCGAG
>DQGV01000092.1:1373-2560 GCA_003524705.1 Anaerolineae bacterium
TTCGGTTCTTTACCATTGGTCAACTTGCGGACTAATTCCGCAACCATTGGCATACGAGTCGAACCACCCACTAAAACAACTTCATCCAGTTGGTCAGCAGAGTAACCAGAATCTTTTAACGCGGCTTCAAATGGTGTACGACAACGTTGTAACAAATCTTCTGTCATTTGTTCAAACTTGGCACGGCTCAATTTCAATTGCAAATGTTTGGGTCCGCTAGCATCGGCAGTGATGTATGGCAAATTGATTTCTGTTTCCATCACAGTCGAAAGTTCAATCTTTGCTTTTTCTGCGGCTTCACGTAAACGCTGTAATGCTTGACGGTCTTGGCGTAAATCAATGCCTTGGTCTTTCTTAAATTCGTCTGCCGCCCAATTGGTGATTTTTTGGTCCCAATCGTCACCACCGAGATGTGTATCACCATTAGTGGCTTTCACTTCAATCACACCTTCGCCAACTTCAAGCACCGATACATCGAACGTACCACCGCCCAAGTCGAAGACAAGAATCTTTTCATTTTTCTTTTTATCCAAGCCATACGCAAGCGCAGAAGCGGTTGGTTCGTTGATGATTCTCAAAACATCGAGTCCAGCAATCTTGCCTGCATCTTTTGTCGCCTGACGTTGACTATCATTGAAATAAGCAGGGACTGTAATCACAGCCTGTGTGACGGATTCACCTAAATACGCTTCAGCATCTGATTTCAACTTGCTCAGCACCATTGCGCTTATTTCTTGGGGTGAATATTCTTTTCCATTGACGGGAATCTTAACGCGCACATCGCCGCTTGCTCCCTTCACCACTTGATAAGGAACCATAGCGCGTTCGGATGCAGTTTCATCAAAATGCCGACCGATGAATCTTTTAATAGAATAAATAGTATTGTCAGGGTTAATCACTGCTTGTCTTTTTGCAGTTTGCCCGACCATGCGTTCACCATTTTTATTGAACGCCACCACAGACGGAGCAATGCGCCCGCCTTCTGCGGTTGTAATCACTGTCGGTGTACCACCTTCCATGACAGAGACCACACTATTGGTTGTACCTAAGTCAATTCCTATAATTTTGCCCATAAGAGAACTCCTTGCTTGTCGTTATGTCATTGCGAGCCGTTGCTGGTCGAGTATGCGAAGTATGTATCGAGACCAAGACGGCGAAGCAATCTCAAAATTTATGTTCCTATCTTA
>DQGV01000260.1 GCA_003524705.1 Anaerolineae bacterium
GTAAAACGGCTGACCATGTTCATTTGGTCTTTATTATCTACAGTCACTGTATTGTGAACAGAAGCATGAGCAAGTCCATTTCGCCAAATGCGTTCGCCGCTGTATAAGTAAGTACCTGCATCAATAGCAATATTTTGATTTCCAAGCCACAAATCAAGGTGCATTTGGTCTGCATGTGAAGGTCTGGATTTGAAGTCTGTGCAACGAATAATAGCTTTGCTGTTTGTGTTTTGTAAAACATAAACTCCGCCATTAGAAAACGAAGTCTTCTTTCTTCTTTCTTCTTTCTTCTCTAAATTGTTGGTCTCGATACGTTGCTTCGCAACTACTCGACCAGCGGATGCTCCATAAAGCCAAAAAATATCTTCATCCCATGCACCCGATTCAAATATCTTTTCACCTTTTGTAATGACAGAACCCAATTGCAACAGCGGACGAAAATCGGTGAAGTCACAGTTATTCAAAGGCAAAACAAGTGCGCCATCATTTGAGCCATAAAATGGGATCTGACCTGTGTTTGGGTCAATGAGTTGGGATAGATAATTGATTGAAGAGTTAATAGAGGAATAAAGAGAATTAGAGAATTGGAAATTGTTCAGTTCTGCTAAACGAATTGCATATAAATAAATATGCAAAATAAAGCGATGATAGTTAAGTGAATACATCGAGTAACTGCCATCAGGAAAGATTTGAGAAATTTCACTTTCAAGAATCTTTTTGCCTAATAAAAAATATTTATCTGAGTCTTTTAGTTCAGGGAATAATAGTCCGACCAGCCATAATCCAAAGCCTTCGCTGATGGTGTGATTGCTTTTTGTGGAAATGGCATAGTCAATATTTTTATGAATCCGTTCGGCTTGGGCGGCAACGTAAATTGGGAAGTTTGAAATCTGTTCAGGTGCCGCGGAGTTGAAAAATGCATAATAGCCGAACGTCCAAGCCATGAGACGCAATGCAATTTCTTGACCATCTTTCCAGTTCGCGCCTGTGTTGGGTGGATTATTTTTTGCCCAATCTTCTATTAATGACCAAAAGGCTTGGGCATATTTTTCGTCTTGAGTTGCGGCGTAGGCACGAACGAGCGTGTAAACAAATGCAAAGCGATTTGGTTCCCAGATGAATTTGATGTCTGTGTTTGAGTCGTCTGAGATTTGTGACCAGTGTCTATGCTTGTCATTCTGAGCGAGGCGAAGAATCTCGGATGAAATTGGTAGAGACTCTTCGCTGGCGCTCAGAGTGACATAATCCTTATGCCAATTGGGTGGAAAGGCTGTTTGATGAAATTGATGTGAAAAATATTTTATTTCGCCAGATAAGATTTTATTTGCTTCATCTATTGCTGGTCTCGATACGCCTTCGGCTACTCGACCAGCGGGTGTTTCGTTGAAGAAAAATTTTGGGGAATTATTTTTTCGCCATTGAACATAAGATTCAACTGGAATATTTTTTTTCAGCCATGTATTAAGTGGACGGTCACTCCATTTGTATTGCGGAGTTTGCAGGCGGATGAGTCCAGTGCGGAGGCGGAAGGTGTAGGCGAGTCGAAAGGCTGACCAACGAAAACCAAGTTGACGGTAGAGTGAAGCGAAGGTTTTGATTTTATTAATCATAAAAAAATTTAACACAAAGGACACGAAGGTCACAAAGGTTTTAATAATTTTACTTCGTGTACTTGGTGTCCTTCGTGTTTAACGATTTTGTGTAACGAGAAAGAAAAATCCAAATCAATGGTAATCCAATAATGATTAATGGCGGTGCATAGGCTTGACCCCAAGACCAAGCGTATGCAAGCAAGCCTGCGAGTAACGTCAGGAAAATATAAAGCAAACTGATCGTTGCATGTTTGTATCCGCCAGCAACGAGGCGTTGATATACATGCGTGCGATGCGCGGCAAAAACATTTTCACGTTTTATTACACGGCGAATAAATGTCACGCCTGCATCCATGATGAACGTCCACATGATGAGCGTGCCAAGCATGAGCGCGTCGCCGCCTTCATCGGCAGAAAGCAACGGCAGAACCGCAAACGTATAACCAAGAAATGTGCTGGCAACATCGCCCATAAAAATTTTTGCAGGCGACCAATTATGAAAAAGAAAACCCAAACTGCTGGCGGCAATCCCAAATGAAATCCAAAACACAAAATTGTTGCCCATGTTTGATGCAATGAACATCCACGCACATGCGCCCGCCAATGCTACACCGCCTGCAATGCCGTCAATGCCATCCATAAAATTATAGGCGTTGATTAAACCGAGTATCCATAAAAACGTGATGATGATTCCGACCACGCCCAATTGCAATTCACCAAACAATGGAATGGTGACCGATTTGAAATATCCTAAAACATAAATTGAAACTGCGGCGACCAAACCTTGCACGATAAAACGAATCTTTGGTGATAAAGATGAGACATCATCTCGCCAGCCTAAAAATGCGATCACGATTCCGCAGGCGATATAAACAATCACATGATTAATTTCCGCTTCTTTCATTGACGTGATAGCTGTTCCTATTACCAACAAAACGATGGCTAATCCCCCACCTCGCGGCGTGGGCGTGACATGTGAACTGCGTTCGTTGGGATGGTCTAGGATTTGCTTTTTGTGTGCGTAATGGCGGATGAGATGAACTAGTAGAAAGGAGCAGACAATGAGTGTTGGGAAGAAGATAATAAAATTCACAACTATGATTCTATTCGAGTTCTCAATTAGTAGGTAAACTAAAGATTTAATTTGTAATGTCTAAAGACAAATTTATCGGTTAAAAAGCCACTCAAACAAACTTCCTTTCCCTTGGTTCCTTTTTAGCCATTTTGGTAATTTTGTCTTATTGGTAACTTTATTCCATAATTGAAGGAACTGCTCTTCACCTAATAGTTGCTGAAAGCCAGCTATTGAATTGGCTGTTATTCGTGCATTTTCTTCTGCACCCACACTTTCTTGTATCGCCAACGCTTCAATAAAATACTGTAATGATAATTCGTAATCACCATTACTATGAAAAATATTAGCCATATTGTTGAGAGTAAGTGCCTTACCTTTGAGGTCTCCAAGCTCGACTCTTAGTACTAGTGTTTCCTTAAACCATTGCATTGCCTCTTCTTTATCACCCCGGAGAAATAATATACTTGCTATTTGGTGAAAAGTTTCTGCTTTACCTTGTAAACTTTCAAGCTTTTCATATATTGCATTTGCTTGTAGAGATAGTTTTAAAGCGTCCTCAAACTTATTTCGAAAAACATATGATTGCCCTTCTTCTAATAGTGAGGCAGCTTTAGTTTGCAAATCATCTTCTAAATTCATTTTTTGTAAGGCTAACTGATAAATCTTCATGGCTCCATCTAAGTCGTCAAGCATTACAAGGATTCCTGCCATTCGATTCAGCCTAGTGCTTACTGTTTGCAAAATACCCATACTTATATCAATTTCAATAGATTGACCATATAATTGATAAGCTTTATCTAAATCATTATTAAGTTCATAACTTAGTGCAAGATTACTAGAAGCAGTTGATATTTCATATGGGTCATTAATTTGCTTTGTAATTGAAAGTGCTTGTTCTTGTAAGGCAATTGCTCTTCCTATATTTTTTTGCATTAATTCTACACCCGCAATCCCTCCTAGACTAATTGCTTTGCCATGAAGATCACCTAATTTTTCATATAGTTCAAAGGATTCCATAAATAACTGCATTGCTTCATTTAAATCACGTCGATCCACATAAATATGTGCTAATTGGTAAAGAGTCACTGCTTTGCCCTTTATGTCACCAAGTTGGTCTTTGATTTGAAATGAGTTGGCATAAAAGTTAATTGCTTTATCTATATCTCCATACTTTGTATAAATATTTGCGATTTGATGGAAATTATTTGCCTTACCTAACTCATCGTGCAAGCTATTCGCAATATCAAGTGCTTCCAAGGATAATTTCAAGGCACTTTCCAAATCTCCTTGTCTAGTGTAGATTACGGATATTTCATTTAACATTTCTGCTTTACCTCTCAAATTACCCAAGTTTTCAAAAATCTCAAGTGATTTTGTATAAAACTTAAGAGCCTCAGATAGCTTCCCTCGTGTTAAGTAAATATTTGCAATATTGCTAAGCACAGCCGCAATATTTTTCTTATTATTTTGTACACTTGCAATTTCAAGAGATTCGACAAGCAAGCTCATTGCTTTATCCAAGTCACCCCAAATTCTATAAATTTCAGCCATACTCTGAAGGTTAGCAGCCTTACCTTGCATATCACCTAAGCTTTCAGAAAAAACTATGGATTGTTTATATAATTCTAGTGCTTTATCCAAATCACTAAACCTAACATAAAGCTCAGCCATGGAATGAA
>DQGV01000459.1 GCA_003524705.1 Anaerolineae bacterium
GTTCCTTGGTTCGTTTATCTCTCACCAATTATTGGCATAGGTTTATTTTCACTCGCCTATTGGATTTGGACAAAAGGTGTCAACAGTTATACAGGCACTGGTTCATAAAGTTTTTTGATTCTATCCGCCGAATCTTTCCACATACAATAAAATCGAAAAAATAATTGCTGTCAAAATTCCAATGACGCACAAACCAATTCCTACCGTTGCGGCTCTTTTATTTTCAGAACGCCTGCCCAATATGCCTAAAATAATTCCAGTAATCCCTAAGACTGTGCCGAGGATAGGAATCACGCCGAGGCACAGACTCAAGACTCCCAATGCGGCAGAGGCGATGGCATAAAATTTATTCAAACGTTCTTCAGGGTCAAGTGAGGCAGGGTCAGTTTGCATAATTAACTTTATGTCACTCTTCTTCACCAGATAACAACTTGATTCGTTCCCACGGCTTCAAGTTTTCATCATCTGCCAACAAACTTTTCAATTCATATAACTCATCACGCAACGCTGCCGCTTTTTCAAATTCCAAATTCTTGGCGGCTTCTTTCATTTGTTTTTCCATCTCATGCATTACCTGACGCAACTCATTACGTGGCAAATCAGTTTTGGTTTTATATTCGCCTTTCATTTCACTCACTGCTTTAGCAGACATTTCTTCCGTGAGGTCATGAATCGCTTTTGAAATGCTAATGGGCACAATCCCTTTTTCTTCGTTATATTTCAATTGTTTTGCACGGCGGCGATTCGTTTCATCAATCGCGCGTTTCATTGAATCGGTGATTTTGTCGGCATACATAATCACACGTCCGTTCACATTACGTGCCGCACGTCCAATCGTTTGAATCAACGCTTTATCTGAACGCAAGAAACCTTCTTTATCGGCATCCAAAATTGCAACCAACGAAACTTCTGGCAAATCCAAACCTTCACGCAACAAATTGATTCCCACCAGCACATCAAATTTTCCTAAACGCAAATCACGCAAAATGCCAACGCGTTCCAACGTCTCAACTTCCGAATGCAAATAATTGACTTTGATTCCCAACTCTTTCATGTAATTCGTCAAATCTTCAGACATTCTTTTTGTAAGCGTTGTGACTAAGACTCTTTCGCCTCTTTCTACCCTCAACTTGATTTCTCCGACCAAATCATCTACTTGGCCTTTAACAGGTCTGACCACAACTTCGGGGTCTACCAATCCTGTTGGACGAATGATTTGTTCTACAACTTGTTCAGCATGATTTAACTCATATTCAGATGGAGTTGCCGATGTATAAATTGTATTGCCCATCACTTCTTCAAATTCCTCAAACTTCAATGGGCGATTATCTAATGCAGATGGCAAACGGAATCCATATTCAACCAATGTTTCTTTTCTGGCTCTATCACCGTTATACATGCCTCGAATTTGTGGCACGGTCATGTGACTTTCATCAATGACCAACAAATAATCACTAGGCAAAAAATCAATCATCGTCCATGGATGTGAACCTGGCGCACGTCCATCTAAATGGCGTGAATAATTTTCAATGCCAGAGCAATAGCCAACTTCTTTCAACATTTCTAAATCATAACGCGCACGTTGCTCAAGGCGTTGAGCTTCTAAAAGTTTTCCTTCACTTTTGAATAAAGCTAATCTCTCTTCTAATTCTTTTTCAATATCTGCAATGGCAGTTTTCAATCTATCTTTTTCTGTTAGATATTGTTTAGCAGGATAAATCGAAACTTCATTCGGTTCCTCATTAATTTCACCCGTCAGCGGGCTGAATTGCATAATCCGTTCTACCTCATCACCGAAGAATGTGATGCGAAATCCTAGTTTATCTTCATAAGCAGGCACAATCTCTAACGTGTCACCACGCACGCGAAATGTGCCAGGACGTAATTCCATGTCATTGCGTTGATATTGGCTTTCAATTAATTGTCGCAACAAAGCGTTACGCCGATAAATCTCACCCACTTTCAAGGTCACTGTGCCTTTGCCAAATTCTTCTGGTGACCCTAAGCCATAAATGCAGGAAACAGAAGCAACTATAATCACGTCGCGACGCGAAACTAGTGCAGTTGTCGCCGCAAGTCGTAAGCGTTCAATTTCTTCATTAATCTGTGTCTCTTTTTCAATGAACAAATCATGTCTTGGAACATACGCTTCAGGTTGATAATAATCATAGTATGAAACAAAATATGAAACAGCATTCTGTGGGAAAAATTCTTTGAACTCAGCATACAACTGCGCCGCCAAAGTTTTGTTATGCGCCATAATCAAAGCAGGTTTTTGCAATTCCTGAATCACAGAAGCAATTGTAAAAGTTTTGCCTGTGCCTGTAGCACCAAGTAACACTTGATGTTTCATGCCTTTATTCACGCCATCTACAAGTCCGCGAATGGCTTCGGGTTGATCGCCCATGGGAATAAAAGGTGCTTGAAGTTTAAATTCCATATTTGTTTTCTCTATAAGTTTGTGTGAACGAGTGTTCTATTTTACACCAAAGCCGAAGAGAATGCCAGAGAAAATATCAACACATTCCAAATGTTATAATCTTGAAAAAAATATTCTATATGCAAAAATTAAATTATCTCCTAACAACTGTCCTAATATTTTTACCAACAAGTATCGCCCTAAGTATATATGCATACATCGGCACATTTAATCGCCTGCTTGGTGATAGTTTATGTTCATTTTATTATGCCGAAAGATTGGGCTTGTTTCGTTCCATATGGTTTTGGAGAATTACTTGGAGTGGGCGATATTCTGCATACGCTTTTGATTGGCTGACGACAAAATTTTTTGATGAATATAACATCATCTGGTTTACGCCTCTGATACTAATCTTTTGGCTGGTGATAAATACCTTAGGCATTTATTTGCTATTCAAGCAACTTGATAAAAATAATGTTTGGATGTCTATTCTGCTCGGTGTTTTATCAGTATTTGCTATTCTTGTTCTAACACCCACTATTGAACAATCATTCTTTTGGATTGATGGTTTCCGTGCTTATACACTTCCAAGGATTATTTTAGCAATGTATTTTGTTTTGTATTTATTTTTTCATAAAAAAATCAATTCCAAATTGATTGCTTTTGTTTTGGCATTTTTGCTTTTCTTCGCCAGTGGCGGCTTGAGCGAGACATTTGCGGTATTTCAGTTTTGCTTGATCATATTTTGGGTTGGATATTACTGGTTAAGCGAATCGCCAAAAACATTCGATAAAAATCTATTCATCTTAATCGGCAGTGGGCTTGGAAGCCTACTTGCTATTATTGCTGTAGCAACTGCTCATGGAAATAGTGTGCGGCAGAGTTTCTTTCCCCCTTCACCAAGTTTGATAGAAATTCTTAGCATTTCATCTACTGCTTACTTAAATTTTTGGTCAGAGATTGTTCTGAATCCTGCAAAAATCAGCATCTTAATTGGTGTGATTTTATTTTGTGTTTGGGTCGGTAGCCTTTATAAAGCCGAAACAGTAAACATAAAAAGAAAAATTATCTTTCAAATACTTGGGGCTTTTTTACTATCTTTCATTTGTTTTCCACCGGGTGTGTATGGATATAGTGAACCACCACCTGCTAGAGTTTTATCTATTTCTGTATTTATCAGCGTGGTGCTTTTTATGTCTGCAAGTGTTCGGATAGGAAACTTGTTATCTGAAAAGTTTATACAGAATAAAACTCAAAGCCAAATGATTCTTTGGGTATCTATGCTGTTAATCTTTTTTGCGGCTTGGGCGGATGCGAGCGAAATGTATAAAGGCAAAGATGTTTATATCGAATATGCTCAAAAATGGGATGCGACTGATTTGTTAATTAAGCAAGCCATTGTAGACGGGAAAGATGTGGTTGAAATTCCCGCTGACCCAAGTTGGGCTGGGATGGATTTACCAAATCAAAACCCAAACCATTGGGTGAATGAATGTTATTCATTCTTTTATGGCATTCAAGTATTTGGTCCATCGAGATGAATTTTCAAGAGTAATAAAATGCCGAAATAACAAAACCAACTCTCCCCTTAAGAGAGAAGCGAAGAGAGAGCCTCACACAGTGAGGCTCTCTTTTATCATCAAAAAAATTATGGTAACGGACTTGCAGGAAACGAGTTTGGCGGAGCGTACCAATCTTGTGGGTTGATATTATTCGTCACTTCTCCGCTTGTAACTGGAACTGAAACTAAACTATGGTCGGTGCATTCAGCAGAAAGACCACATAAAACGGCTTGTGAATAACCAGCCGAAAGTGAGCCATCTTGTGTGTAAGTGACAACATAATAATTTCCTGCAGGTAAGTTATCAATTTGATAAGTGCCTTGATTTTCAGCAGTCATCACATAATAATAGGATTGACTGTTTACATCAAACGCAACAACAGTTTGAGCAGGAATAAAACTAGATGGATAACTTAAATTGCCTGCAATGCTTCCAAATTCTTCGGGCGCACTTTCACCGCCGATTCCTAAATTCGGAATAGACGGGTCGTTTGGCATATCGGGCCATTGAGTTGAATCATTGTACCAATCGCCGGGGTTGATGTTTTGTGTAACAACACCTGCTTGCACATCTACTTCAATTAAAGAAACATCTGTACATTCAGCTTTCAATCCACAAACATAAAATTGATTGTAAGCACCAACGAATGAACCATCTGGCAATGTGTATGCAAACACAGTGTACTTCCCAACAGGTAAATTATCAATTTGATACGTGGTTTGATTTTGGGTTGTTTGTACCCAATAATATTGCCCAGTGCCTGTATTGAATGCCACTACTAATAATGGTGGAATTCCTTCCGATGGAAAAGATAAATTCCCAGCAATACTCCCCGTTTGCGCGGCAGGTTCTTGTGTGGGTGCTTGTAAAGTTAACGCTTGAAATGTAGCTTGCACAATCGCTTCCACATCTTGCGTTGGTTCTGCTGGTGCTGGTAAACAAGCGGCGAATAATAATGCTACGAACAATAATACAAATAAAATTTTCTTCATCTCATTCTCCTTTTATAGTTTGTATCACATTCTCATAATTTCGGGTTTGTGGCTTATCACCCAATTGTGCTAATACATCTAACAATTTGATTGTCCAAACTTCATCTTTGGATATCGTCACCCAATAAGCGGATTTTCCACCTCGGACTCCATTTGGCAAATCAGGCAAGCGCTTCATCTCTGACGTTTCACTTGCTTGCTGATACTTCAACAGAATCTGCCCCGACTCCCAGTTCACCGAAGTGAGTCCAATTTTTTCGGCTCGTAGTTTCACACGCATTTGATATAAAAGATTTTGCAACATTTCAGGCATGGGACCAAAACGGTCTCGAAATTCTGACCCTAAAGCATCTAATTCGGTTTCATCGCGCAGGTCTGCCATACGACGATAGAGGCGTAATCTCAAATCTGAATCTGAAATATAAGTTGCGGGAATCCCAACAGCAAGTGGAAGTTCTACGTTGACCGGCATCGAAAGCGGCAAATTAAAGTTTGATGGCAGCAAGATAGATGAAACATCAATGTTCAAATTATCTTTCATCAACATGCGAATGCGGCGAACTGCATCAGCCAACATGCGAGTATAAAGATGAAAGCCAACGGATTGAATATATCCATGCTGACGTGTGCCAAGCAATTCACCTGCGCCACGAATTTCTAAATCGCGCATAGCAATTGAATAGCCTGCACCGAGTTGTGTATTTTCTGCAATGACTTCAAGTCGTTGTTGACCATCTTGTGTGGGTGACATTTTATTGTGACGGAAAAAATATGCGTAGGCACGCATGGCTCCACGCCCTACTCTCCCACGTAATTGATAAAGTTGTGCTAATCCAAAAGTATCGGCTCTATCTACAATTAACGTATTTGCATTAGGAATATCCAAACCTGATTCGATAATGGTGGTTGAAAGCAAAATATCAATTTCGCCTGTGTTAAACCTGTGCATCACATTTGACAATTGATTCTCATTCATTTGTCCATGACCAATATCCACTGTGGCTTCTGGAACTAATTTTTCAAGATGTTGTTTCATGGCTTCAATCGTCTGCACACGATTATGGACAAAAAAGATTTGTCCGCCGCGTTCTAATTCACGCAAAATTGCCTGACGAACCAAACGTGGTGAATATGGTCCAACATGCGTAATGATTGGTAAACGTTCTTCTGGAGGTGTATTAAGATTTGAAATATCTCGCACACCAGTTAATGCCATGTATAAAGTTCTTGGAATTGGTGTGGCAGTTAAAGTTAAAACATCCACTTCTGTTCTTAATTTTTTGAGATGTTCTTTGTGAGTCACACCGAAGCGTTGTTCTTCATCAATGACGACCAAGCCTAAATCTTTGAAATGCACATCAGATGAAATCAAGCGATGTGTGCCGATGATAATATCCACTTCACCGATTGCTAATTTATGCAAAATTTCTGTTTGTTCTCTTGGCGTTCGAAAGCGTGACAACATTTCCACTTTGACAGGAAACGCGGCTAATCTTTGAGAAAATGTTTCAAAGTGTTGTTGTGCTAAAACAGTGGTTGGCACAAGTACCGCAACTTGCTTGCCACTCATCACTGCTTTGAAGGCGGCTCGCAAAGCAACTTCAGTTTTTCCATAACCCACATCGCCACATAACAATCTATCCATTGGGCGCGGACGTTCCATATCACGTTTAATGTCTATAATCGCACGTTTTTGGTCTTCGGTTTCAACATACGGAAAACTATCTTCCAATTCTTTTTGCCATTGGGTATCTTGTGCAAATGCAAAACCTTCTACCACTTGACGGCGCGCATATAAATCCAATAAATCTTCGGCAACTTTTTGCACCGCTTCTTTAACTTTGGATTTTGTCTCTGCCCATGCTTGCCCGCCTAAGTTATCTAATGAAGGCTTGCCACCATCTGCACCGACATAACGAGTCAGTCTATCAGCTTGATGAACAGGCACATATAAAATGTCGCCACGGTCATATTCAACGGTGAGATATTCACGTTCGTGACCATCTAATTGTCTTTGAATCAAACCTGCGAATCTTCCAATGCCATGGTCAACATGCACAACATAATCACCTGTTTGTAAATCGGCATATAAAGACTCAGGTGTGTCAGCAGTTTTTCTTTGACGTGTGCGTGGTTGTGGACGTTCCCAGCCGAAGATTTCGGAATCTGTTATTAAGTGAATAGTGAATAGTGAATGGGCTAATGTAAAGCCTTCAGATAATGAAGATTCAATAAATTCTAAATTTGTAAAATCTGATTCTGGATAATGTTCATTCCATAATTCTTTCAAACGTTGTGATTGGCGCGAAACAATAAAAACTTGTTCACCTTTTTCTACAATCGGATACAAATAATCAATAAATGGTTTTAATCGTCCACCGAATCTTTCATCATGCCCAAATGCAGATGAAAACGAAGTGCCTAATTCACCTGTATCAACTTTTGTTGAATAGCCCAACTCCACGTTTGTAAATTCACCAAGCGAATCATTTAACTCAGACCATGGAATATATGGCACTGGAAAACTTTCTGCCAGTGTGCCTTCCTTAATACTTTCTGCGCGAAACTTCACGGCTTGTTCTTCTACCTCATTTGCCATCACATCAATCAAACTTAAATCATCAACCATCACAAAAGTTTTTTGTGGCAAATAATCTAATAACGAAGCAGGTTGTGAATGAATCAGTGGAATATGAAATTCGGAAAGTTGTGTATCCGTTTCAGTAGTGTCTGCTAAAAATTCTCTAGCAGGTGTGATTAAAATATTTTCTAACTTTTCCAATGTGCGTTGTGTAGCAGGGTCAAAACTGCGGATGGTTTCAATCTCATCACCAAAAAAATCCAAACGCACAGGATGTAATTCCGTTGTCGCCCATACGTCTAAGATTCCACCACGACTCGAAAATTGACCGGGCTCCAAAACTGTATTGACTCTTTGATATCCAATCCGCGCCCATTCACGCATCAGACTATCGGGTTGAGTTGATGTTCCCGCGGAGAGTTTTTTACACGCCTTGAGAAAATCTCGTCGCGGAAGTGTGCGCGTCATCAACGAACGCACAGATGTGACGATGATAGGAGATGTCTCAGGTGTAGTAACAAATGGAAGATGGTATGAAGCGAGAGCGGTCAACACTTGTAAACGTTCACGACGAGTCGTCACGCCCCATGCGGCATCTTCATAAAATAATGGATTTGGTTCCGTGAATAAATATCTTGGTGATTTAATCCAAAAGCCGAGTTCATCAAACATTGATAGTGCATGGTCGGCGCGGTCAGTGATTAATAAAATAGGTTGATTGATTTGAGTATGAAGTGAAGCCAGCAACGGCAAACGTGCCGTGCGTGGAATCCCAAGCCCGCTGATAGATTTATTTGCATTAATATCTTTCAGCAAATTTTGATATTGAGGAAGTGATTTAAAAGAATCAAGAAGCTGTTGCATTTTGTTTAATAGAAAAAGTTAACTTTATTTAATCTCTCCGTTGTATTTATTCATTGCCATATTCAAACCATTCATCACAAATTCAAGCGCGGCATCAGATGCGCGAGATAAGATTTCGGGTAAAAGTTTTTGCTCATCTTTTGAGAAGTTTTGCAAAACATAATCTTTGGCTTGCATTCTGCCGGGCGGACGGCTAATGCCTAAACGCAAACGCGGAAAATCTTTTGTGCCGAGTTGTTCAATCGTATCTGCCATGCCACGTTGACCACCCGGTCCGCCGGTGGGGCGAATGCGAATCGTGCCAAAGGGAATATCCAAATCATCATGTGCGACTAAAAGATTCTCAAATGGGATTTTGTAAAAGTTTAATAAGCCTTGCACCGATTGACCTGAAAGATTCATATACGTCTGTGGTTTGGCGAGGATGATTTTTTTCTCGTTGTACAAAGCCGAAATCGTAATTGCTTTGGATTGCACTTTCATACCGCGCGCGTCTAATTTTTCGGCGAGATAATCCATGAGCATAAAGCCGATGTTGTGACGGGTATCTTTGTATTCACGCCCGGGGTTGCCGAGTCCGATGATTAAGTAGGTTTCTGTCATAAGGTTTCAGGTTCCATGTTGAAAGTTGAAGGTTTGAGAGTAATTGGTAATTGAAGACTGGAGATTAGAGATTGGAGAATTAAGGGAATTAGTTTTTTCTAAAGCGAATCAGCAATGAAAATAGAACAAATAAAACTAAAACAACCAATGCACTTTGACCAAAGACTTTATAGATTGAATCTGTTGTAATGGAGGCGGGATTTGGTGGCAAAGGCGTTGATGATGGAAACGATAAAATAATTTCAGTGGGTGGAATAATTCTTGGTGTTGGCGTCTCGTTTCTGAATTCAGGTAAAGGTATATCTGTAGCAGTTGGCGTCGGCAGTTCTTGGTTGCGGATTTTTAAGTCTGCGATGATGAAGTCTAAAAATGTGCCATCTTGTAATGTGATTCTTAGGCGTAAGTTATAGTCACCATCTGTGACGGAGGTTGTATCCCACACGGCAAGGGTTGAATCTGTAAGGGGTTGAGAAAATGTCTGAATGGGGAACCAAGTATCCCCTGAGTTTGAAGCGAATGAAAATGCTAGTTCAGCAGAGGCAAATGTGGGATAGTCCATACTTCCAAGAATCTGTATCTGTCCGCGTATCGTCTCCCATTTTGTGGCGAGGTGATACCGACATCGGTGGTTTGAATCAGAATCAAAAAAGTTAGAAACAGTTTGAGCATGGCAACCGTTAATTTTACTATAAACTCTTATGTGATTGCGAGGGCAAGTTTTGAAAGGTGGATGCAATTCTCGAATACAAATTTTTCTGGTAAACTCTAGCCGTTGGACACGAATTTTAGGAGATTTATTTATGGCATCCCGCGCTGAACAAATCGTTGAACGCCTTCGTAATATGCAAGCCGCCGCCCCAGATATTGAAGCCTCTGCTGTGGTTTCGGTGGATGGTTTGATTATGGCTTCTGCCCTGCAACAAGGTGTGGAAGAAGACCGCGTCTCTGCGATGTCTGCGGCTATGCTCTCTTTGGGCGAAAGAATCTCAGGGGAATTAGGTCGCGGTGGATTGGAACAGGTTTACATCAAAGGCGATAAAGGTGCCATTGTGTTGACTGCGATTGGTGAAGAAGCCGTGTTGACTGCGATGGCTCGTCAGGAAGCCAAACTCGGTATGATATTTTTGGAAATGCGGCGCGCCGCTGAAGATATAACGAAACTGGTCGGATGAAACAAAAGCATTATTTGACCCCCAAACTTTACAACCCAAAATGGGAGGGCTTGAACGCCCTCCCATTTTCTTTGTGTATTTAACCCTCACTACCCTCACCCCCAACCCCTCTCCCTTCAAGGGAGAGGGGAGAATAGGAAGTTATGACAAACAAAACAAAATATTTATTTTTCACTGGCGGAGTTGTTTCATCGGTTGGCAAAGGTGTGACCGCCGCGGCATTAGGCTTATTGCTAAAAGAACGTGGGTTCAAAGTGGCAGTCCAAAAACTTGACCCATATATCAACGTTGACCCCGGCACGATGAGTCCTTATCAACATGGCGAAGTGTATGTATTAGATGATGGCGCAGAAACCGATCTAGATTTAGGTCATTATGAAAGATTTATTGACATTCGTTTAAGTAAAGTGAGCAACTTTACAACGGGTCAGGTCTATGCTGAGATTATTTCAAAAGAAAGGCGTGGAGATTATTTAGGCGGAACGATTCAAGTCATTCCGCATATTACAAATGAAATTAAAAGAAGAATCGGTTTAGCCGCCAAAGAAACCAAAGCAGACATCGTGATGCTTGAGGTTGGCGGTACGGTTGGTGATATTGAGTCACAGCCGTTTTTGGAAGCATTACGTCAATTGAGAAATGAAGTCGGCAGAGAAAATTGTTTGTTTATTCATGTCACATGGTTGCCGGTGATTGGTGCAACTGGTGAATTAAAAACCAAGCCGACACAACATTCAGTGGCGGCATTAAGGTCAATTGGTATTTCGCCAAATATCATCATCGCCCGCGCTGACCAAGATGTAGAAAAAAGTTTGTGTGAAAAAATTGCTTTGTTTTGTGACGTTGAAAAAGATTCAGTCATTCCCATGAAAACTGCGGATGTTTTGTATGATGTTCCACTCATGCTTGAAAAACTTGGCGTAGGTGATTTGGTGGTTGATAAATTAAAACTCAAAGCCACGCGCAAACCAAATATGCGTCCGTGGAAAAAATTGGTGGATGAAGTTCGCAAGCCGAAGCCGACAGTCAAAGTGGCATTGGTTGGAAAATATGTTGAATTGCAAGATGCGTATATGTCAGTGCGTGAGGCGTTGAAACATGCCGCGCT
>DQGV01000476.1 GCA_003524705.1 Anaerolineae bacterium
TGAGATTTTTAAGAGGTTTTCTCAAAGACCTCTGTGTTCTCTGTGGCTATTTTATTTATTCTTTTGGATATTCTCGAATATTATCGGTCACTTCATCTAATTTAGCAATTTCATCATCAGTCATGCGCCAGCCTGCGCTACCAGCGTTTTCTTCGGCTTGTTTGGCATTTTTTGCACCGGGGATAGGAAGCGCACCTTTGCAAATCACCCAATTCAATGCCACTTGAGAAACTGTCTTGCCATGCGTTTGACCAATCTCTTGTAAGACTTTAATAATAGGTGGAAGTTTTTGAATCAAATGACCATACTGTGAAGCCCTTAAACCTACTGGCGGATTTTCTGGCGAATATTTGCCAGTTAACAAACCTTGTTCAAGGGGAGAGTATGCAATTACACGAATCCCTAATTCTTTACAACGTGTAAGCGTGCCAGTTTTTTCGGCAGTGCGATTCAATAAACTAAATGGCAATTGATTCGATGCCAACGGAATCCCATGTTGTGATAATGTTGAATACGCCCGCATAATTCTTTGCTTCCAGAAATTAGAAACACCAACAGTGCGTGTTAGCCCTTCTTTTACACAAATCACCATGCCTTCCATAAATGTTTCTGGAGTCATAAGTGGCGAGGGCCAATGCACCTGATATAAGTCTACAGACTCTAAACCCAATCTTTCCAAACTTCCTTTTAATGCGCGTGGCAAAGCATTTTTCGTCAAACGCCACGGCATTGGGAAAAATTTAGTTGCAACCAAAACAGGTTGGTCAGTTTCTTTTAACAAACTGCCAATGATTCTTTCAGATTTTCCCGAACCATAAATTTCAGCCGTATCAATAAAACGAACGCCAAGATTTAATGATGTATTAAATGCTTCAAAAATGTCTTTATCTGTATGGGTTTGACCATAGCCCCAAACCAATCGGTCACCCCATTGTTGCCCGCCCATTCCAATTTCAATCGCGTGCAAAAAACGCGTTTCGTTGCTGACTTCATTCATGGCGTCTCCTTCAAAAACTGCTTGATTCTATCTTAAAAAATTGTTCTCACAAAAAATTCAGGTTACAATTCTGCTCGCTCAAAAACATATTGGAACTCATGGAACGAAATCCGCTCACTTTGGTAAGAGGATGTCGCTCCCGGAGTTCCGGGAGGTTCCCCATGCAATCGCAATCTCAAAAACGAGATGTAGAAACCGCCTCAGACCTTAACGGGCGGCTGGGTCTGTCCTTTTCAAATTTATCTTTGCTGACGCGGGCTCTCACGCATCGTTCTTACACCAACGAAAATTCTGCTGGTGAAGATAACGAACGCCTTGAATTTCTTGGCGATGCCGTATTAGATTTTGTTGTAGGTGAATGGGCATATCATCACTACCCTGAAATGCCAGAAGGTCATCTCACGAAGATTCGTTCTTATCTCGTCCGCAATGAACGTTTAGCAGAATTTGCCCGCAAGTTAGATTTAGGTTCTGCACTTCGCCTCGGTCGTGGAGAAACATCGTCTGGTGGTCATGCGCGAGAAAGTTTGCTCGGCTCTGCATTTGAAGCCGTGATTGGTGCAATTTATCTTGATTCAGATTTAGATAAAGTAAAAAAGTTTTTAATTCCTTTATTTGAATCGGTTGAAGATAGAATGTTAGATGAAGTAGAAGACCCAAAGAGTGAATTACAAGAAACGTCGCAAGCACTCAAACTTGGTACACCTAGTTATCGCGTCGTCAGTAAAGATGGACCAGACCATGCCAGAATTTATGAAGTAGAAGTGTTAATCGCGGGTGAAGTTAAAGGTCGAGGTACAGGAACAAGTATCAGCCTAGCAGAAAGAAGCGCGGCACGAA
Source organism: Anaerolineae bacterium (assembly GCA_003524705.1). Next base: position 1,838 of record DQGV01000476.1, read on the forward strand.
GTGCGTTAGTCCATTTTAAAAATCTAAAAATATAAAATCGTAAATCAGAAATTGTAAATAACAATATGCCTCTTCGTCTTAAATCATTAGAACTTCAAGGATATAAAACTTTTGCCTCGCGTGTCACATTTGAATTTGCGGGTGGCATTACAGCCATCGTTGGACCAAATGGTTCGGGCAAATCAAATATCGCTGACTCATTGCGTTGGGTATTGGGCGAACAATCTTATACATTGTTGCGCGGCAAAAAAACCGAAGACATGATTTTTTCAGGTTCAGAATCACGCGCGCGGGCAGGCATGGCGCAAGCTACGATTTTGTTTGATAATACAGACCAATGGTTGCCACTAGATTTTTCAGAAGTGGCGATGGGGCGTGTGGCGCATCGTGATGGACGCAATGAATATTTAATTAATGGTCAACATGTGCGTTTGCGTGAGATGAATGAATTGCTTGCGCAAGCGGGCTTGAGTGAACGAACCTATACGATTCTTGGTCAAGGGTTAGTAGATGCTTCGTTAGCATTGAAAGCGGATGAACGCCGTCGTTTGTTTGAAGAAGCGGCAGGTGTTGGGCTATATCGTGCGCGCCGTGAAGATGCGTTGAAACGACTCGATAACACTGAAAGAAATTTAGAACGAGTTTTAGACATTATGTCTGAACTTGAGCCGCGCATTCGCAGTTTGGAACGGCAAGCCAAACGCGCAATTGATTTTTCTCGAGCACAAGCGGATTTGAAATTAATTTTACGTGAATGGTATGGTTTTCATTGGCATCGTGCGCAACGAGATTTAACAGATGCACGCGAATCAGTTCGCGCCCAAGAAACACGCATGAATGAAGCGCGAGTCATTTATGAAAAAGCACAAGCCGAATATATGGCGTTTCGTGAAAGGCTTTCGGGCTTGCGTGCTCATTTGAATGAATGGCATCGTAAAGCCGCTGAATTGCATACCCAACGCGAAACATTGAGTCGTGAGTTGGCAGTTTTAGAAGAACGTCGTCGGGCATTGACTGCTCAACAAGCTAATATACTTTCTGACCAAGAAGGTATATCGAATGAATTGCATTTGGCGCGTGAGCGTTATCAAGAAGTTGAAAAAGATATTGCACGCGTGCAAGCCGAAGCTGATGAAGCCAAGAATCAATTAACGAACGCACAAAATGCATTACAAACAAGGCAATCTGAGCGTTCGAGCATTGAAGAACAAATCAATACTTTGCGTTTACAAATTGAAACCTTCACACAAGCGCGCGCTGAAAATAATGCCCGTTTGGATGAATTAAAGTCACGTATTGAGTCGCAAAATCAAAAAATTGAACAAACCAAAAATGCAATTGCCAATGCAGAATCACAAACAGAAAAAGCAAAAGTAGAATTTGAATCGGCGAAAAAGTTAAAAGAAGAAGCGCAAAGTGCTTTGCAAGAAATTGAATCTAAGGCAATTGCAAAACGTAATGAAGTTGAACAAATTGAAAATCAAAGAAGAAGCGCGTTAGAGAGTCGCACCAAACAAGAATCAGATCATTCGCGTTTGAAAGCCCAACTCGAAGTGCTTGAACAATCTGAACAATCGCTGGCGGGTTATGCGGAAGGCGCGCGTTATCTTTTGCAATCAAATCTTACATCGCGTGGCGCATTGAGCGGCGTGTTGGATGTTCCCGCCGAACTTGAAATTGCCATCGCCGCTGCGTTGGGTGATACGCTTGATGCCGTTTTGTTGAATGAAGATGAAATTGAAAACGCGCTGAATTTGCTTGAGTCAGATGAATCAAGTCGCGCGGCTTTGTTACCTGTTGATAAGACTTCCGAAGTCTTTAAGACTTCGGAAGTCTCTGAAAATATTTTTGGCATTGCATCCGAACTTATTAATGCGCCAGATGAATTGAAAAACGCAGTGCGATTAATGCTTGGTCAAACGTTGATTGTACGTGATAGAGCGACTGCGAAAAATTTAGTTAAAGATATTCCGACTCATGCACGCATTGTGACGTTACGTGGCGAAGTTTTCCGTGGGGATGGATTAATCATCGCAGGTAAAACCGCTTCATCTTCGACGTTGGGGCGTGGTCGCCAAAAGCGGGAATATGAGTCAAGCCTGGGCAGTTTGATGGCGAAATTATCTGAGTCAAACAATTTAGTTGAGTCATTGTCAAATCAATTGACGGAAGCACAGCGTGAATTAAATCAAATGGAAATTGATGCGCGCGAATCAAGAATCAGGTTGGGAGAACTGCAAGAGCAGGAACAACAAGCCGGACTTGAGTCAGAGGCGATGATTCGTCAATTGGAATGGCAGAAGAGTCAATTAAATCAATTGGCGAATGAAGTACAAGAGTTTGTATCTAATCAAGAAAAATTAGGCATTGCTTTAGTAGAAGTAGAAAATGATTCTGCTAAAGCACAATCTGATTTGAAAATTGTTGCCACGAAAATCAATGAACTTGAAGCGGGCGAGTTG
>DQGV01000475.1 GCA_003524705.1 Anaerolineae bacterium
TCCTTTCAACTATTTATGGCGTATTGACATTTATACGAGATGAATTTTTGCCTCTAGCCTTTGCAGAAAAACTTCGTGTTGGGGGACTATTGAACATAATAGATTGGTATTGGTTTGTGATTTTTGGAGTGATCATTTGGGCAATATCCATAGCATGGGAGTCTACAAAAATTCATAACAGTAAAGAAACAAAACCCGAAATCGAAACAAAAATTGAAATTAGTGGAGATTCACCACAAGTTTCTAGTGGAGTAAATTCACGCAATATTCAAACAAGTGGAGGGGATTATATTGAAAGACTTGAAATTTCTTTATCAATACAAGATAATTCTTTCAAGGAAGAATCAATTGAGAGAAAGCCTACTGTTCAAAAGGTCAGTGACGTTACACCTTTTCTAATTGGTATTATTCTTGATTTATCAAAATCTGCTTTTGATACAGTATATAAACTTTCCGAAAAGAACGATGATTTATTTGAAAGATTAATCAAGGCATTGAACACATTGGTTAATAAGTCAATTTCATACTGTGAACACCCACATTCAAAAGACATTCTTCCAAAATTCTCTTTATTTTTCTATGGTTTTGGATTTGGGAACGCACTTAAAGGTTTAGACTCTTTTGCAAGACGATTAGGTCTTACATCTGATGTAGAAATCCCTACTGAGCCTGTGAGAGACTTGCTTAAACTTACTGCAGACACGGATGATTTACCGTACACCCCAAATGCAGCGGAATTAAACAAACATTGGAAAAAATATCGAACTGGCATACTTGCACAATACGTAGATATGGAATTCAACGATGCTCCACTTGTACAGTCCTTAAAAATTGCTCACAAACGATTTGCAGTTGAACAAAAAAATAAAAGATATCAACCTTTATTACTTGTAGTTACTAATGGGAAATTTACTGACGGAAATTATTCGGATTTATTTGAAGTCTCAAATGCAATTAAGGAAGATGGAATTACTCTTGTAATTGGGTTTGTTGGCAAAAACGACATGATGCCGTCTCGAACATTATTCACAAAAGAGAATCTGAAGTGGAATGATGAGGCTAAATATTTGTTTCAATGTTCTTCAGAGCTAGACGTGAATGGCAAAATAGGTAAAGCTGTCTCGGAAATGGCTTCCGAAAAATCATGGGTAGTTCCATATAAAGCCAAACTGTTTTTACAAGTCAATCAGCAAGAAATGTTGGAAGAGTTGATTGATATCATAACTAGTCCACTTAGAGATTGATATATGAATCCTCAACTATCTTCCTCTAATAAGCCGTTACTAGTAGGGATAATTATTGATGTTTCCAGTTCTATGAGACGAAATTGGAAGAACAAAGAAGGCAAACGCTTACCGCAAATTGAGATAATCAAAGATGGACTTAATCGTCAAATAAGGAAAATCAAATCCATATATTCCGAGAAGCCAGAAACTAAAGAAGTCGAATTATTTTGCATTGGCATGGGGTTTAAGCGTCCACAAAAAAAGTGGCGGCTTGTTGATTTATCGCGAAACAAGGAAAAGCCTTTGGAGGATACGGCAGAGACCTTAATTGATGCAACCGTTGTGTGCGACATTTTGGCTTTGACAGAAATTATTCCAACAAAAGCAGATCTTGAATAGGTTGAGAATGTAATTAATGCAAAATGGTCAGGCTATTCTAATCAGCTTTTGCAAAAGGTAGATTTTCGAGAAAGTCTATACGATGATTTAGTATCGCTTATCAGAGAGAGCCTTTATCAAACCGCCCTGAAAAAACTAAGGTATGGTTTAAGGGGAAGGTTATTAAATTATTTATTAACCAGAAAGATTTTACTAGAAAGTGAATGGCTGGATAATCAAACTGAGCAATTGAATAATTGGTTTATTAGGAGGGAAAAACAAATACGGCTTACCTCGTTTAACGAAAGCGCTTCATATCTTGAAAATATTAATGTTGTAGCAAAAAGAATCGCCGATGGTTCTGTTAGCGAGTATGAGAAATATATTCGTACAACTTTGGAAGACTTTGTTTCAGAACAGAGTGACCAGGTTCTAGAATTATTAACTCTTGGGCACTCTCCTAAGAAAGTTTTTGACACTTTCAACGAAGACAGAGTTTTCAGTCTCGCCAAAACTATATACGATCATCTTGAGCAGGATGTGCGTCCCAAAATTCAACTTACTTGGCTCTCAAACCGAACAAGACTTAATGTTGTAACTAAATTAATTGGTGGAAAAATAGACAATGCTCGTGTTAAGAAGATGACAGAAGAAGTAATTCAAAAAATCGTATGGGAGAAATTAAGACGATTTATTAGAATTGTTGTAAATGATCTTTTCAAAGATGCGTTTCGAAAAAGTGCGAGAGCAAGATTTTATGAATGGTTAGATCTAGCTTCCAGTCGAGAAGTTACAAGGTCGATAAAAGATATAGTCAATGTTTTGCCAGATGCTTTGGAGCAAGAAATTTATTCGGACAAATTTATGTTTGGCACAACTCCAATACATAACGCAATCAAGAAGGCTTCATTGCGATTAATGGATGTAAATTTTTCTCAGCACAAGAAGATATTAATAACCATATCCGATGGAGAGTTTTCAGATAAATTTTTGCCCGAAGCTACAACCTTGTTGAAGGATTCTGGGGTAACAATAATTAGCCTTCACATTTCGAACAAAAATATTGTGAGTCAGCTTGTAGAAAAAACGGAACGAAATTGGTCTGATGGTGCAAAGATTATGTTTGAAATGAGTTCAATATCGACTGAAGGTGATGGAGTTTCTCATGCTTTAGGCAAACTAGATTACAAAATGGAGTATGGAAAAAGGTTATTTATTCAAGTGAATCACTCACAAGCAATTGAAGATATCTTGGATGCTTTACTAATAAATTAAATATCAGTTCTTAGTTTTTTAATCTATTACGAAACATTTTGCAATTCCTCACGCACCACACGCCTTAGTAATTCCTCTAATGGCTGTTGTTGTTGGTTTAAATATTCGCGTAAAGCTTGGTTAATCAAGGTTTGGTAATTTCCACCACCTGCCACCTCTACTTCACCACGAAACCATTCTAAAATATCATCGTCAATGCGAATGGTGATGCGAGTCTTTCCTTTTGGCGCAGGGCGAACTGCTCCGCGCTTACCTTTGCTGAAGTCATATTCTTTTTTCATTCTTGTTCCTCATACATCTTTTTTTCACGGGCTGTGGCTTTTCTAGCGGAAATAATACGAATGACAATATCACGAAAGGTGTAAACCGCGACCAAAATACGACTCAAAAAGTCCATGCCAATGGTGATGAAACGTTCTTCTTTATCGTTATCATCGTCAATCGTAATGGCATTCTCATCTTCAAAAACACCCACAGCGTCAGCAAACTTAATGCCATGTTTCTTGAAGTTTGATTTTTCTTTATTGGGATCCCATTCGTAACTCATCATCCACCATTATATGCACAAATGTACACAGGCGCAAGGTCTTTACTTAACTTACTTTTATAACCACATTCCCCTTCTTCTCTCCCGTATCCACATAACGATGCGCTTCCACAATCTGCTCCAGTGGATAACTTCTATCAATCACTGGTTTTAACTTGCCAGCTTCAATCAACTCTTTAAGTCTAAGCAAGTTTTCAGTTGTATAACCCGCCTCCCAAACAAGCAACTTTTTATTACCAACATTCTTTGATATTGCCATGCGAAGCATGTGTTTCATTTTAGGATTCACATTTAGATATGTTCCATTTTCAGTTAGCGACTGTACACTTCCCCAAAACGGACTTCCGCCGATTGTATCCATAATCACATCATATTTTTTGCCATTTTTTGTGTAATCTTCTTTGGTGTAATCAATCACATGGTCTGCGCCAATGGACTGCATCATGTCTAATTTACCACCACTATCCACGCCTGTTACTTCAGCGCCATAAAGTTTAGCAAGTTGAACAGAAAACGTGCCAATGCTCCCACCAGCACCGACGATTAATACTTTTTGTCCGCTTTGAATCTTGACTCTATCGAGAGAATGCAAGGCTTCGAGTCCGCCAAAGGGAACGGCTGTCGCTTCTTCATACGTAATGTTGGTTGGGCTTTTCGACACGACACCTGCTAACTCATTTGGTTTTGGGGCAATACATCTGTATTCGGCGTACGTTCCAAATCCTAAACCTGTGTAGCCATACACTCGGTCACCGACTTGGTATTCAGTCACGTCTTTGCCAATGGATTCAACTTCACCTGCAAACTCCGTGCCGAGGATTTTGATTCGGCTGGGTTTGAAAAGACCAATATAAAGTCTGATAGGAAGCGAAAATGGAAATGGGATTTTGAGGCGACGAAATTCAGTATCCGCTCGTGAAACTGCCGCCGCGTGAATCTTAATCAATAATTCGTTATCTTTCGGCGTTGGTTTTTCAACTTCCTGTAACTGAAGTCCATCAGGCGAGCCGTATTTCGTCCAAATCACTGCTTTCATCATTACACATCCTCTTGAATATTTTTATTGATGCAGCAAACTTTCTATATGAGCAAATTCATCAGCAAGTGAATCTTTTTCATCATCAGTTAATTCAAGTGATTTTGCCAAGTCCAATGATGATTTTGCTAATTTGATATTATCCACGCGTACAGCCAATTCTGCTTGATATAAATACGCTCTGACTTTATCTAAAGTTGCGGCATCTGGGAAGCGTTTGATTCCGTTTTGCAAAGTCTTGAGCGCAAGGGGTTCATCTCCATGGGCATCACCCAAGCGTGTGGCGACATTCAGAAAGCCCATCAAACCATCCTTCTCTTTTGCTGAATCCTCTTGCTCTGTATCACCCAGTTTAGAAATTCTCAACCAGTTACCACCTACATCTACTACACTGAAACCGCTCACCGTGCCATATTTTTTACGCGGTCGTGTAATGCGAGGAATCCCTTTTACAGGTAGCTTACCAAATTTTTCCCGTAATCTTGAAGCGAAGTTTTGATATAAGCTATCAGGGTCAGGCACAACGATAATCACAGTTGCATAAGAATCTTCAGGATTAAATCCATCCATGCCAAATAAATGAATATGCATATCTTCTAAAGCAACAACTGCATAAGGATTTGGTCGCAACTGTCGATAGGTCTTTTTAAAACCAAGTGTTTCATAGAAAGAAATCGCCTCGTCAATTTCTCTGCAGGGCAAGGCTGGATACATGCGTTCATTTGCCATAAGATATTTTTCCTTTTATATAAAAATGGATTTAATTCTACTCGATAAAATAAAAAGAGGCTAAAGATTGAAAAACAATCTTTAGCCTTTGCAAAACATCTTGTGGAAATAAATTTATTGCCCGACGATGGGGCTAATCAACTGAAAATAATTTCCATCTGGGTCTGCCAAAGTTGCAATCCAACCGCTACCTTCCCCCATCTCATACGGCTCTTTGATAACTGTCGCACCAGCAGATTTGATTCGTTCAAATTCTTCTTTCACTTGTTCTGTTTCAAAATTAATCATCACACGTCCAGCATCTTTCGATTTGCCTCCCATCTCCGAGTGACTCAAAACAGACATAAACGCACCGCCCACTTGCCATCCCCAAAAACCATTTTCTGGGTCAACCATATCGGCTGGCTTGCCTAAAACTTTTGCATAAAAATCTGCCAAGGCTTGCGGTTGAGTCGTACCAATCATTACCGAATTTAGATTTAACATGTGTCACATCCTTTCTGTTCGATTTTAGAACATAAATTCTATTTTGACAAGTACTTAGCCACAAAGAATACAGAGTGCTCAGAGATTTAAAAAAGGTTTTCTCAATGGTCTCTGTGACCTCTGTGGCTTAATCTTTGTTTTGCAAAATACAAAAGCAACACAGAATAGATTTGATGAAATCCTAACAACAAGTTGAAGATGAATCCCAAGCCCTCGCCTCTTTTCTTCGGGACAACTGCTGACCCAAAGTATAGTTTTGTTTTATCTTCAAGCTGTTCCAACATAAACCATGAGCGTGTGCGACTTACAAAATCACACATCAATAATTCTTTTTCACTTCGCGCTTCAACAGTCCACGCCGCGAATTTATCAATTTCAGCATTTGACAACTTTTTTGCTTCCACATCAGACGATGGTTTTCTGACTGTGTAGGTCAAAATAAACGCTT
>DQGV01000249.1 GCA_003524705.1 Anaerolineae bacterium
AAGTATTTAACAATAATAAAGTTGCTATTTCTATTATCACTTTAGAAGAAGGTATTTTCTTAGAAGCCAACGAAGCCTTTTGGCAAATTACCGGGCTTTCACCCGAAAAAGCTCTTGGGCATTCAGTTTTAGAATTTGATTTATGGATAAACCCACAAGACCGTACTAATTTTGTAAAAGAAATTAAAGAAAAAGGTTCACTTTCAAATGTGGAAGTCACTTACCCTACAGGAAGAAAATCATTAGCCTATTACGAACTGATTAACCTCAAAGACCAGCTTTGCGTTGTATCTATGTTTTATGATGTGACCGAATTACGCCAAGCCGAACGCGCCTTGCAAGAAAGTGAAGAAAGATTCCGTCTAGTATTTCAAGCCAGTCCTGTAGCAATTTGCATCACAACGTTAGAAGAAGGTCGCCTTGTAGATGCTAACCAAGCGTATTGGAACTTAACTGAATATTCGTTTGAAGAATCTCTTGGCAAAACTGCCGAAGAGTTAGATATGTGGGAATCTTTAGAAGACCGTAAATTATTTGTAGAAGATATTAAAGTAAAACGTTCTTTAACCAACCCCAATTATGAATTCCTAGCATACAAAACCCATCAACCTCGTTCAGTGATTGCATTCTACGAATTGATTGAACTCAAAGAACAAACTTGTGTTTTATCTATGTTTTATGACGTCACCGAACAACGACAAATTCAAGAAGCCTTGCGAAACGCTGAATCCAGAACACGCGCTATTCTCGAATCCATGCCCGATATGATTTTTGAAATTTCAAAAGATGGCGTATTTTTAGATTATGTTGCTTCCACAGAGATTACACCTTTAGTACCACCTTCTGAATTTATTGGCAAAAGCATCCGCCAATTATTCCCAGCACATATTGTTAAACAAACATTGTTTTCTTTGGAACGTGCGATTGCCACAGAACAATTACACGCTTTTGAATATGAATTAAAACACGAAGGCGAAACTCGCTTCTTTGAAGCACGCATCTCTGCAGTGACAGATGAAACTGCCATTGTCATGGTACGTGATATCAGTCAACGCAAATGGGTTGAAACAGAACGTGAAAAACTAATTGCAGAACTAGAAAACAAAAATGCTGAGTCTGAAACATTGCGTGAAAGTGTATCCATTGTTGTAGAGACTTTAGATAAATCAGAAGCCATTGATAGAATTCTAGAACAATTAGAAAAAGTAATTCCATATAACAGTGCTTCTGTACAATTATTAGATGAAAACATGTTAGAAATTGTGAGTACGCGTGGCTTAGAACCAAAATCAGAGTATATTGGGGTGAGGTTTGCAATTACTGCAGATGAACCCGCAAATGATTTATTATATGGTGACGCACCTTACGTTTTGATTGATGATGTGCAAGTCAGCACGAATGTCTTTACAGAAGAGAAGCAAAGAAAAATTCATGGATGGATGGCAATCCCCCTACGAGTCAAAGGGAAACTAATTGGCATCATTGCTTTAGATGGATATGAAGTTGGTCAATTTAAGAAAAGCGATGCAGAACTTGCACTTACGTATGCCAATCAAGTAGCAATTGCAATCGAAAATGCTCGTCTATTCAGCGAACTGCAAAATGAATTAATCGAAAGAAAAAGATTGATTGAAGAACTGGAAGTCAAAAATGCTGAACTCGAACGCTTCACGTACACGGTTTCACATGATCTAAAATCCCCACTCATTACCATTAAGGGATTCCTCGGCTTCTTAGAACAAGATTCATTAAGTGGCAATGTAAATCGTTTACGCAGTGACATTCAACGTATCTCTGATGCCACCAATAAAATGCAATCATTATTAAATGAATTGCTTAATCTTTCTCGCGTTGGGCGTTTGGTCAACCAATCTCAAAAAAATTCTTTCAACGAAATTGTGCAAGATGCTATAGATATTGTGCAAGGTCGTTTACAAGCCAATAATATTCAGTTGCGCGTGCAAGAAAATATGCCCAGCGTTTATGTAGACCGCCCACGTATTGTTGAAGTGCTACAAAACTTAATTGATAATGCCGCTAAGTTTGCACGCTTTCATCCCAAACCTTTGATTGAGATTGGGCAAGATGGATATGAAGAGGAGAAACCGATTTTCTTCGTCCGCGACAACGGCATAGGCATTGATGAAACGCATCACGAACGGATTTTCGGCTTGTTCAATAAATTGGACGCAGATTCTGAAGGGACAGGCGTGGGTCTTGCTTTGGTGAAGAGAATTGTTGAACTTCATGGCGGCAGGATTTGGGTCAAGAGTGAAGCGGGTAAAGGGGCAACCTTCTATTTCACCCTGCCAATAGAGTCAGAAAGTTGATTCATCAAAATATCTGATGTGGAAAAAATTTTCAAGTTTCATAAACTCAATCATCTTGCGTGATAAACGGCTGAAAGAATTGGAAGCCAACGTAGAACGCTACCGCTTAATTACATCGGTTATGTCTGACTATGTGTTTATCATTTATTTTGATGAAAATGGGAAAATTCGGGATGCTTGGATAGAAGGAGCCTTTGAAGAAATTACAGGCTACACACGCGAAGAGTTTGTTCGTGGAAATACTTGGGGGTTAATGCTTCATCCAGATGATGTGGAACGTGATGCTGAAGATAATAGGCAGCTAGCACAAAACAAAAAAGTATTTACAGAATTAAGAATTATTCGTAAAGATGGAAATGTACGTTGGGTAAATGGCTATGCCTACCCGATTTGGGATGAAGTGCATAATCGTTTAGCGGGCATTTACGGTTCTACGCGCGATGTTACCGAACAAAAACATGCAGAGTTGATTTCAATAAAAAGTTCCAATGAGTTGATGTTGCTATATAAAATCAGTTTGGCACTTTCTAGTGGGGAAAATTTATATCAAGAGTTACGCGCGTTTGTAACAGAACTGAAGAAGGTTATCATCATTGATGCTTTTCATATCGGCTTTTATGATGAAGAAAAAGATTTGTTTCATTACTCTTTGTTTTTGAATGATGATGAAGATTTACGATTAGCCCCACGCAGTTTAAAAAAGAATCCTGGGCTTACTTGGGAAGTGATTTCTACAAATAAAACTTTGTATTTGCCTGATATTAATGACCCGCAAACAAGAAAAGAACATCAAATTGTGATTGTGCGGGATGTAGGAATGCGTTCTTATCTTGGTATTCCATTATTATCGCGAGATAAAGTGGTGGGTGTCATGTCTGTTCAGGCAAAGCAAGTGGATGCTTATACCGAAGAGCAAATTCGTTTGTTAGAAACGATTGCGGTGCAAGTGGTGATTACTTCTGAAAAGTCACGTTTGCTTGAACAACTGCAAAAAGAATTGATTGAACGGCAACGTTTGATTCATGAAATGGAAGTGAAGAATGCTGAATTGGAACGCTTCAGTTATACGGTTTCACATGATTTGCGTTCACCATTGGTGACCATTCGGGGATTCCTTGGATTTATGGAAAAAAGTGTATTAGGTGGTGATATTGCATCGTTTCAGCGTGATTTGCAAAGAGTGAAAAAAGCAACTGATAGAATGAATCAGCTCTTAAAAGATTTGCTTGAACTTTCGCGTATTGGGCGGGTCTTAAACGAGATGAAAGAAGTTTCATTCGAGAGTCTCGTGCGTGTGGCACTTGAAAATGTGCAAGGACGGATTCACGAAAAAAATGTTTCTGTGCAAGTGCAAGAAAACATGCCAATCGTTTTTGTAGACCAGCCCCGTATGATAGAAGTGTTGCAAAACTTAATAGATAACGCCGCAAAATATATAGGAGACCAGAAATCTCCTGAAATTGAAATTGGATATGAAGGAAAGGCTGAAAATAGTTATCATTTATTTTTCGTGAAAGATAATGGCATGGGCATTGCCTCAGAGCACCATGAAAGAATATTTGGCTTATTTAACAAGTTAGATATTGATTCAGAAGGCACGGGCGTAGGGCTTGCTTTGGTGAAGAGAATTGTCGAATTTCACGGCGGCAGGATTTGGGTCAAGAGCGAAGCGGGCTTTGGGTCAACTTTTTATTTTTCGCTTCCGCCTGCCGAATCTACGTCTGCTGAACCTGAGTCTTAATTCCGTACTATAATAGAAAAAATCTCATCTTTGGAGAATGCACTATGAAACATGCAGTCAGCGTCAGCATTGGGTCATCAAAACGCAACAAATCAGTAGAAGTGAATTTATTGGGCGAACCCATTCGGATTGAACGCATTGGCACAGATGGCGACATGGAAGCCGCCGCGTTGAAATTTCAAGAGTTAGACGGTAAAGCAGATGCGTTTGGAGTAGGTGGCGCAGATTTGGAAGTGGTTGCGGATGGAAAAGCCTATCCACTTTTTTCTGTTAGACCGATGATTAAATATATAAAGAAAACGCCAGTGGTAGATGGTGGTGGGTTAAAAAATACGCTTGAAAACAAAGCCGCAGAATTTTTAGATAAAAAAATTGGTGATTATATTAATTCCAAAGGTCGTAAAGTTTTAGTGACATTAGGTGTAGACCGCTGGGGACTTTCCAAATCTTTTGTAGATGCTGGTTATGAAACCTTATTTGGTGACTTAATGTTTGGTTTGGATATTCCGGTTGCTGTAAAAACATTGAGTCAATTAAAAACTGTGGCGGCTTTGTTTATGCCAATTGCCGGGCGTTTACCTTTTGAATGGATTTATCCCACCGGTGAAAAGCAAGAAAAACGCACGCCAAAATTTGGTAAATACTATACTTGGGCAACGGTCATTGCTGGTGATTGCCATTACATCAAACGCTTCATGCCAGATGATTTGAATGGGAAAGTGATTGTGACGAATACCACCACGCCTGAAGATGTTGAACAATTCAAAAAAGCCGGTGTGAAATATCTCGTCACCACTACACCTGTTTTAGAAGGTCGCTCGTTTGGAACCAACATGATGGAAGCGGCATTGGTGGCATTAGCAGGTAAAGGGCGTGCATTAAGTTATGATGAATTAAAAGAAATGATTGCCAAACTTGGCTTTGAACCACAATTGCAGGAGTTGAACTAATTTATGAACGCAATTGTGACTGCTGGCGGGATTCCGGAACCGGGCGATAAGTTATATGAATATTCGCAAGGAAAATCCAAAGCCTTAATTGATGTGGCTGGCAAGCCAATGGTTCAATGGGTGTTAGACGCACTGGGCGACGCAAAAGAAGTTGACCAAGTGATTGTGATTGGTCTTGATGAAAAAGATAACTTAACTTGCAAGAAACCGATTCACTATATCCCGAATCAAGGGCGGATGTTAGCCAATATTGTGGCGGGGGTTAATAAATCTCTCGAATTAAATAAAGATGGCGAATATGTTTTGATTGCCTCATCTGATATTCCAACTGTCAAAAGCGAAATGGTAGATTGGCTTGTGCAAACATCTATGCAAACCAAAGATGATTTGTATTACGGTGTTTGTCCGCGCGAAGTGATGGAAGCGCGCTTTCCCAATTCAAACCGCACCTATACAAAATTAAAAGATATGCAAATTTGTGGGGCTGATGTAAACGTCATTCACGTCAGCATGGCG
>DQGV01000085.1 GCA_003524705.1 Anaerolineae bacterium
AAACGTCATAAAGCCCACTTTTTCAACGCCACCTTCTGCTTTGGGTGCTTGGATGAATCCTTGTTGGCGGTCTATAAAGTTGTAGTGACTTTGCACTTCTTCAGCAAAGCGTTGTTTGACCCTTTGCCGAATCAATGGAGCGGCTTCATTGGTTGTGATGATGATGAAGTTATCGCCTCCAGCGTGACCAATAAAGTCACTTGGCGTGCCAAGTTCATCCACCACTTCACCGATTAACATCGCCGCGAAACGAAGCACATCATCACCAGCCACAAATCCATACACATCTTTGAAGGCTTCAAAATTATTCACGCGCACATCGAGCAATGCCCAACTTTTTTCGCGGATAATTTTGCGCAATTGTTCTTCGATTAAGCGTCCCGCAGGTAAACCTGAACGCGGGTCGGTCAGGCTTTCCCGTTCAGCGCGGCGGATGGCTCCTTGCACACGCAGTTTTAATTCTTCAATATCAAACGGTTTGGTGATGTAATCATCCGCACCCAATTCCAAGCCTTGTAATTTGTCACTGCGTTCATCTTTTTGTGTCAAGAAAATCACAGGGATATGACTGGTACGTGTGCTGGTACGTAATGTACGGCAAACTTCATAACCGTCAATATCCGGTAACATAATATCCAACACAATTAAATGTGGCAGAACCTGCTTTGTTTTTTCTAAAGCATCTCTTCCGCGATTCGCCACATCTACATCAAATTGCAAGCCCGAGAAATAAATCTTGAGCATGTTGGCGATATCAACATCATCTTCTACTACCAAAAGGCGAGCATTAGCCATGTAAGCCTCCTAGAACACGTCCTTTGCGTTTAGCATTTTTGCGAACAATTTCAATTTGTTCTTGTGTTACTTCTTTTTCAAAAGACCGAAAACCACTCATACGAAATCCATGCTTCTCTGCAATTGCAGTAATATCTTGCACGCGCTCCAATGTAATTTCTTTACCAACTGTATAATCTTCAAAACGACCTTCCAAAGCGAGAGCAATCGTCTCAGCCATGCAGGCGTATGCTTTTCCTTGCGGAAAACCAAAATTAAAATGAAAATTTACGGGACCTGGCACATCCACCATGCCGCCGTCAATCACTAATATATCATCTCTCACCGCCGCCACCATTGCAGAAACATCGCGGGGGCGTGCCACATCGCAGACCACACTGCCTGCTTGCAAATGTTCGGGGTAAATAATATCGTGAATGGAACTTGTGACCGTCAAAATCAATTGTGCTTCCTTTAAGACATCCATTTTCGTGCTGATACATAACTCGCTTCTTGCGCTGACCTTCAACCTGTCTCGCAGAACCTCAAGTTTTTTCTCATCCCGGGCGATGAGAAATGTCCGCGCGGCTTGACCAGCTATCAACTCGGCACAGACGCGCCCAATGGAGCCAGTGGCTCCCACAACTGCAACTGTGGCATCTTCTAATTTTATATCCATCACTTTTGCCGCATCCCGAATGGCTTGTACGGCAATCATCACTGTGTATGAATCACCGGTTGTGACGGGTACATCTAACTTATCAGCAATCGTTTTGCCAGCATCACCAACGACTGATGTAAACGCGCCTAACCCAAGAATATTTGCACCAAGTTTCTCAGCCATGCGCCCGGTTTGGATAATTTTACGATAGACCGTTTTCTCAGGCAACTGCATCATACGGCGTGGTGTGTATGGACATGCAATAAACCAGCCTTTGATTTCTTTACCTGTGGCTTGTGACTTTATCCCTTCTATTTCTGAAATGTACACCGGCGGAAAGAAGGTGGAGAAAAAGTCAATTTGTTTTTCAGATAATACTTTTCCTAAGAAAGGAAACTTACGACTGACATCTCGCTTGGCGTCAACGGGGTGTATGATGAAAGCGAAACTATCCATTTACCATGACTCCACCACCTGTGCTTTTTTGTGATATGGAGTCTGGTGCAAGTGAGCCAACTTCCATTTATGATGGTCACTTTGGTCAAACGTTATGTCACGGTCAATGACACGCCTTTCAGCCGAAGCCGCCAAAACTACATCTGATTCGATGGTGCGGGCTGGGTAAATAATCATACCTGAACCAATGCGGCAGTTATGCCCTACACAACCTCCTAAGACCGGGCGGTTTGAAATACTTAAGTTGCCATTACCATCACGCGCTCTTAACGGTGTAGGGATTAAGTTGTAATCTGTAAATGTAGAACCTGCACCGATAAATGTATTTCTGCCCACTACACACATTTGCAGACAAGTATTTTGCGCCACCATGCTGTTTTCCATTAATGTGGTCATAAACAATGCAGTTCTAAATGGAAGAAATGCGCCGTCACCAACAACTGATAACATCAACTGCACATCTTGTGAAATATTGACGTTATTGCCAATCACACAATTTTCAATCACAGCCCCAGCATTGATAGTGACATTATCACCGATAATTGTTGGACCATGAATCACAGCACTAGGGTCAATCACACAACCTTTGCCAACTTGAACAAGTTCAGAACATTCTAAAACTTGTCTGCCTTCATAAATAGCTTTGCCGAGAATTTTTAATTTGAATCCTAAATCTTCGTTGAGGCGTTTTTCAAATCTTGCCCCACGTCCAAATTGACCAAAGACCATATCCGCAATAAAAAGATGCACCCATGAATCAATCGCAATGAAAGATTTTAATGGCACTTGAAAAACCAAGTCACCGCTTTGATCGCCCATATAAGTTGGCACGTGATAATACCCAATTTCTTTTGCTTCTAAATCAATCACCAATGGCTCTGCACCCGCCACTGGACCATTCGGGTAATACCATAAATCCGCAAGGTATAAACTGCCGGCGGGTGTGTAAGATGTTGATAATGGAAAAGCATGTTCACGAAAAGCAGGGTCATCTGAACGGAATGCCGCCCGCACCGGGCGTTTGCGTTTGACTGCTTCTTTCATAAACTCGGTAATGTATATTTCATCAAAATATAAATTATCG
>DQGV01000016.1 GCA_003524705.1 Anaerolineae bacterium
CCAGATAATATTTACCGAATGCTTTTACTTGAAGGCAGTCTCGCACGCGGATTAAATTCAGGTTTATTCCACGGCGTAGCAGTTGCAGAAAAACTTGCTGAAAAATTTCCAATGGAAGTTGTAGTTGCTGGCACTGTAGATGAAGCCACGCAAAAAAAATTACAAAGCAAAGTTCCTGTCAAATTTTTAGGAACTGTTCCACGAGAAAAAATTCCGCATTTGATTCGTTCATCACATCTCATGTATTGCGCGGAAGTGAATCCTCCCTGCCCAAATTCGGTGATTGAGTCACTGGCTTGTGGATTACCCGTCATTGGCTTTGATAGTGGTTCACTCAAAGAGTTAGTTGGCGAATCTGCTGGAGTCATTGTTCCTTATGGAGCAAATCCGTGGAAGTTGGAAACACCAGATATTTCAGCATTGGCTGAATCCGCGAGTGAAGTGTTGACGAAGCAGAATCAATTTAGAACGTCCGCAAGGAAGCGGGCTGAGTCAGAGTTTGATTTGGATAAAATGGTTGATGCTTATCTAAAAGTCTTGTTGGAGAGTTAATCATGGATACAGAAATTCACGAATTTTTATTGAAACATTTGAATGGCATTATGGAAAATGATATTGCTTCTTATCACGAAACTACATCCGAAGATTTAACGTTATACGAATGGTGGGTGACGCCGCATCGTTTGGATGGTTTGCCATTTCATGAATTTATGATGAATTCAAATGCTGAACGTGGCACAGTGTTTGGCGCAGAAGAAACTGGCAAGACTCGTTTTGATTTATCGAATTTATTGATTCAAAGATATGGTGATACAGCCATTGCAAGTTATACCTTGTTGATTGGCACCTCGTCTAAAGATGGCGTGAAAGTTGCATCGCATAATGAAAGCCGTGTGATTGTGAAAATTGATGGGAAGTGGAAAGTTGTGCATGTGCATAAATCTCCAGCGTATTCTGCTCCGCATGTAGGATAATGTTGAAGATTCTTAAAACGCAAACCCTCGATTCAAACTTCCACACAATATTGCCAGACAGATAACAATTCCAATAATATTCCATGTGCGGCTGGCTTGGGTTTTTGATATTATTTCATCACTTACTTTTTCATATTTTGTTAAAGTCAAAACTTGCCTAGAAATAAAATAACCAATCAAACCAAATAGGACTCCGCTGATTTTCAAAAAGTTGATAATCCACGTTAATAAATCTATTTGGATTTTCTGAATTTGAAAGATGCGCATCAGAATAGGTAGTGATATTAATAAAATCGGCATTGAGACAGAAAAAACACCTAATATCCGGCTGATTCTGTTCAATTTCTCTACTTTACTAAGCAACTGCAAATCCATAAAATCATTATGGCATAAATAAAAGCCAAAGGCAATAGTGAATCTCAAAAAGCGAATAGGTTAAAATCAATCTGCGCTTTCTAATTACTATTCACCAAATTATGAAAATTTCTTCCTATAACTTCTTGTGGCTTTCACTCGGATTATTTCCTTTACTTGCACTTTCATTTATGTTGTCTGTTCCTGCGCAAGATTACTGGTGGTATTTGCGTTTAGGAAAAGATATTTTAGAACAAGGCTCAATCCCACTTGTAGATACCATGAGTCACAGCCGCGCAGGCGAACCAATTTTTTATCAACAATGGCTATCGTCACTTATTTTTTACTGGGTATATCAAATTGGAGATGCAAGTTTAACATTTCTTTTACGTGCACTATTAATTGGAATCACCTATGGAATGATTTGGCATTTCATGCGAACATGGTCTGGCGCGCGGACAGTCACCATTCTTTTGGTTATTCTAGGTCTTTCCACTTCTAATAACTGGATGATTCGCCCGCAATTATTTGCATATCCATTATTTTTATTATGTTTGTTTTCAATTTATCAATGGCGAGAGAGTAAAAATAAATTTCTATTTTTACTTCCACTTTCCGTTTTGTTATGGGTGAATTTACATGGTTCTTTTATTTTGCCCTTTGTTTTAGCAGGCGCGGCTTTTGTATTTGGTAATGGTAAAAGAAAAGAAATGGGTTTTGCAATTGTGGCAATGTTCATTGCAAGTTTAATAAATCCGCATGGCTTCGGTGTTTGGGAATATTTATTTTTCATTTTGAGCAATCCATCCGATTATCTTTTTAGCGTTGAGTGGTATCCGCCAACGAATGAAGGTTGGCAAATGAATATATTTTTTGCATGGTTGCTTGTTTTTCCTATCATTGCAGGTATATCAAAAAATAAATTATCTCCGCTTGAATGGATTTTATTTCTCGGCTTTGGCTGGCTCGCGCTTTCAGGCATTCGCTATGTAATTTGGTTTATGTTTTTGATGGCGATTTTCACATCAAAATTAATTGCGGATTGGAGTCATCAATGGATTGATAAACCGATTGAGAAAATTAATCCGCGCCTCAATACTACGGTGGGGCTTGTTCTGCTGACCCTGCCACTTTTACTTACGCCCGGCATTCGCGACTCGTGGTGGCAAGATGCGCCTCAACTTTATGAATTATCTACTACGCCGATTCAAGCAGTTGAATTCTTGAAAGAACATGAAGAATTGCCTAATCCACTCTGGAATGATTATGCTTTTGGTTCATATCTTCAATTCATGTTACCTTCCCATCCCACATGGATAGATACTCGCATGTATAGTTTTCCAGTGGAGCAATGGCAAGAATATGTGAAGGTCACAAATGCTGAAAGTTGGAAAGAATTTTTTGATAGGGAAGGGATTAATTTACTTTTTCTTTCTCAAGCGGCACAACCAAAATTAATTGAAGAAGTTTCACAATCAAATATTTGGTGCGAAGAATATAAAGATGAATATGCCGTTATCTTTTCTCGTTGTGAGGCGAAATGAATTTCAAAGGTAAACTTGCCTTACAACAACGCGTATTACCAAGTTATCGTGTGCCGTTTTTTGACTTGTTAGCAAGTCATTGCACAAACGGTATGACTTTATTTGCAGGTCAAGCCCGAAGCGAAGAAATGATTGTTGGCGGAACAACTCAAATTGCAAAACATATTGAAGCAAAAAATATTCATTTATTTGGCGGAAAATTTTATCTTTGCTATCAAAAAGGATTTATTGACTGGCTCGAAGAATCAAAACCCGATGCTTTGATTGTAGAAGCAAATCCTAGATATTTATCCACACCTTCTGCTGTGAAATGGCTGCACAAACGCGGAAGAAAAGTCATTGGTTGGGGATTGGGTGCTCCGAAACAAAATCAGTTTTGGAAAAATTTTGTCAGTCAATTTGATTCTATGATTGCATACAGTCAACGTGGTGCAGATGAATATGCTTCGCTTGGTTTTCCACGTGAGAAAATTTTTGTCGCGCATAATTCGGTCTCGTCAAAACCAGAAAAACCTGACGATAGACCGTTGACGATAGACCGTGCAACAATTTTATTTGTTGGACGATTGCAAAATCGAAAAAGAATTGATTCATTAATTCGTGCTTGTGCTGAAATGGAATCAAAGCCGAAGTTGGTTATTGTAGGTGATGGACCCGAAAGAGAAAATTTGCAAACGCTTGCAAAAGAAATTTATCCACAAACTGAATTTGTCGGTGCAAAGCATGGACTTGAACTCAAACCTTATTTTGAAAAAGCAGATTTATTTGTATTGCCTGGTACAGGTGGGCTTGCTGTGCAAGAAGCCATGAGTTATGGACTTCCTGTTATCGTTGCAAAAGGTGATGGCACACAAGATGATTTAGTGCGTGAGAAAAATGGCTGGCAGATTGAACCCGAAAATTATGACGTGCTGGTTTCTACAATGAAAGAAGCATTATCAGATGTGAAGCGATTAAGAGAAATGGGAAAAGAATCGTTTCGGATTGTTTCGGAAGAAATCAATATTGAGAAGATGGTAGAAGTGTTTATTCAAGCATTAAGTTCGTAATACGTGATTCGTAATTCGTAATTTTCTTTCCTCTTTCCTCTTTCTTCTTTCTTCAACATGTATAATTCAACGCATGGATATTTCTGAGAACATACATTTATTGGGCGGCACGCTTGGAAAAGTGATTTCTGAACTTGAATCGCCGCGTTTGTTTGAAATTGAAGAGAAGATTCGAGCGTTGGCAAAGTCCAGAAGGCTGGGGGATGCCATTGCCGCAAATGATTTACAAAAAGAAGTTTCTGCATTAACAGATGAAGAAGCACGCGTTGTTGCTTCGGCGTTTGGGACGTATTTTGATTTGGTGAATCTTGCCGAAGAGAATCGGCGGGTGCAGTTGTTGCGTCAGCGAGAGAATGAATCAGGTGCAGAACCAGTTCGCGAGTCAATTAGTGAGGCGTTTGCGATTCTAAAAAAGCGCGGGGTGTCTCATCAAGAAATATCTGCATTGCTTGAAAATTTATCCATCG
>DQGV01000235.1 GCA_003524705.1 Anaerolineae bacterium
GTAAAAAATATAGCATCCAAGCAGAAAAAAAAAGATTTATTATTTGTTCAAGAATTACTTGCAAACAGGAAAATAAAATCAGTGATTGATAAAACTTTTCCTTTGATTGAATTAGCTGATGCGTTTCGATATTTTGAGTCTGGAAAAGTTAAAGGGAAAGTGGTGATAAGTCATTAACCAATTGTAGGGACACAGCGAGTCACTTAATGGTTTTGATTATCAATCATTCCGCTGTGTCCCTACTTTATTCAAGGAGCAAACATGGATGAAATTCAAATCAAACTTTCAGGTTTATGGGTTGCCACGATGTTGATTTATCTTTTAGGGGATGTATTACGCTTGTTCAGTGGTGATACAAAACCAGGCGAAATGGCTGGGCAAGTGGTCAGCAAAAATATGTATTTGATTGCCGCTGTATTAATGTTGATTCCAATTTTGATGGTTTTGTTTTCTTTATTCCTAGATTACCCCGCCAATCGTTGGTCAAATATTATTGTGGCTGGGTTCTTTTTGTTATTCAATCTAATTGGTTTGCCAGGTTATCCATCATTATATGATAAATTTTTGTTAGCAGTTAGCCTTGTATTTAATGGAATGACCATTTGGTTGGCATGGAATTGGGTACAATAAGCGCAAGGAGAATTATTATGCGACAACGAAATTGGCGTTTGGTGATTGTAGGAATATTTTTTATCGTAATTGGGTTTGCAATTTTCTTATTTGTTCCATCCCTCGGGCAGTATTCCACAGATCCTGTTGAATTTACAAGGCTAATTGGCAATGTCTCTGAAGTAGTGATTGGCGTGAGTGTGGCTTTGATTATTTTCGGTTTGATTGGCACAAAACCGAAGTAATTAGGTTTTATAAGTTATAAAGATAAATAAAAGAGGTTGGTAAATTACCAACCTCTTTTTACTTCACCCAAGTTCAGGTTCAATCAAACCATAACTTCCATTTCTACGCCGATACAGTACATTCATTTTTCCAGTCTCCGCATTGTAAAAGATAAAGAAGTTGTCATGACCTAAATCTCGCATTTGCACTAAGGCCTCATCTTCAGTCATCGGATACATCGTAAATTTCTTACGCTTTGCAAACAATGGGGAAAGTTCGCCTGTATCTTCATCAAATACCTCTTCTACAACTTCAGCCGCAGATTTTCCATCACCCCGCCCACGATAATGCTTGCCTTTATGCCGTTCAATTTGGCGTTGCATATTGTCGAAAGCGGCGTCAAATGCTGAAAGCACCTCATCAGCCCGTACCTCAGAGCGAAGCGTAAATCCCTTTCCATACACCATAATCTCAGCCACGTTTCTATCTTTGGCATCGCGTGCCGCTTTATAATGCGAAAGTTGCACACGCGCTTCATCAATGGCTGGCAGATAATGGTCTAAATTTCCCGCCTTTTTATTTACATGCTCTTCAATTTTTTCGGTCAAACGGATATTAACGGTTTGAATTTCGACTTTGTTTGTCATTATGTTCTCCTATCTATTAATTTATACGGTTTGCAAGCTATGATGTTGCAAAGCCCGTGCTACCGTTAAAGCATACACATTTTCAGCACCTGCTTGATACAAAGCCTCAGCAATGGATGATAATGTCGCCCCAGTCGTAGATACATCATCCATCACCACGATGTTTTTACGCTTCACACTTGCCTCAGCCTGAAACGCCCCTTCGACATTTTTCTTCCTTTCAACTTTGGTCAAGCCAACTTGCGTGCGCGTTTCTTTTTTTCTTGTTATTGCATTTGGAGCATATTCAACCTGCAAACCCAATGAAAGAGGTTTTGCAATCATCGCCACTTGGTTATAGCCACGTTGTTTTATTCTTTGTTTCCCCAAAGGTGTGGGGATAATCATATCAATTTGCCAGTTTAGCTTTTGCACAAATGGCAACATCTGAAATGCAATCGCATCGCCCATAGACATATCTTTATGGTATTTCAATTTATGCAAAGCATGTTGAATCGGGTTTTCAAAAACTGTCCATGCCCTCAACATACGAAAATGCGGTTTATCAGCAAGGCAAGTTTTGCAAACACCCACTTGCTCCTGTGGTAAACCGCATACATCACACACAATTCCATCTAAAATTTTAACTTTACTTTGGCATTCTTCACACCAACGCGAGCCCGCTTTATCACACCCTCCACACACAGGTGGGAAAAGCAAATCAAGTGCGCTCCAAGTTGAGCGGTATAAAGCGTATTTCCAATTTGTCAAATCTGCCTCGCTATTTACCTAACGCCAGCAGTTTACTTCAATCACAAAATTTAATTACCTAACAGTGGTCCAAATGCACCTGCAATTTGGAAGGCGGCAGGTGCCATCAAAATAATCATAATAGACGGAAACGTCAATAATGCCATTGGAATAATCATTTTCACTGGTGCTTGATGAGCCTGTTCCTCTGCACGCTGGCGACGTTTCACGCGCATCTGGTCTGATTGAATGCGCAATACTTTCGCTAAACTCACACCAAGGGCTTGGCTTTGAATTACAGCAGCCACAAAACTTGTTAACTCGCCTAACCCCACACGACTTTCCATATCACGTAAGGCTTCACGTTGCGTTTTACCCAACTGAACCTCACGAATACAACGTCCAAATAAAATAGAGAGTTCATTCTCCCATTTCTCTGCTACTTTAGACATCGATGCTTCAAAACCCAAGCCTGCTTCTACACAAATCGTTAACAAATCTAAAGCATCGGGCATTGCTTTTCGTACTTCATTCTGTCTGCGGGAAATACGGCTTGATAACCACATTTGGGGAAAGAAAAATCCTAAGGTTGTAAATATACCAACAACTAATACAATCCGCCCAAAGGGCCAATTAACCGTGGGTAAGGTAGAAATCAGTAACAAAAGTCCACCAAAAATAGCTGCACCAACAAAGCGGGTTGCTAAAAAGGTGGAAGCATCAATACGACCAGGGTTTCCTGCTAGCTCAAGTTTACGGGTTGTTTCTTGAAGTAATTTTTCAGGAGTAAAACGAGAGGATATATCACCTAATCGTCTAACTAGCGGAAGTACAATGCGTTCCATGAAAGGTTGTTGTAATTCAACATCCTCAAGGGATATATTCTCTCCACGTTGAGTAGCTTCTGCTAGGCGAGCAAGTACAGGGTCACCTTCTTCACCTTGTGCCTGACGTGCAAATCTCGCACCAACAATCACAAGTACAACTGCCCCACCAATAATAACAATAGCAACAATGATGCCGATTAATAAATTCATATTACACCTCGATATCTGCTATCTTCATCATAATAAAATAACTAGAAGAAATTAAGCCAAGTACAACACAAATAATAATAGAGGTACAGATAGGCCCACCAGCTGTCACAGATAATAAATATTCTGGGTTAAGAAACCAAAGAATAATTGTAAGACCAAATGGAATTAAGGAAAGAACCGTACCAGAAGTCCTCACCTGAGCAGTTAATACACGCACTTCACCTTTGATGCGGATACGTTCACGAATCGTAAAAGATATACTATCTAAAATTTCAGAGAGATTACCACCAACTTCACGTTGGACGTTAATAGCGGTTACCACAAAGTCAAGGTCGTCGCTTGGAATACGTCTTAATAAATTATCAAGCGCTGTTCCCATAGGAATACCAATTTGCATTTCTTGAACAACCCGCTTAAATTCATCATTAATAGGAGAAGGCAATTCCTTGCTAATCGCCTCCATAGCTTGCATTGTAGAGTAACCTGCACGCAAACCATTTACCATCAAGTTAAGCATATCAGGTAATTGGTCATTAAATTTTTGCAACCTTTTACGCTGTTGAGTCCTCACATAAAATCGTGGAGCAATTGCGCCAATCCCAGCGCCAATCAATGCAGATACAGGATGGCGGTTTCCAAAAAACCATGCAAACAGTGCAAAGATAAAAATACTAGCAACAATGACAACCAGGTATTCCGCCACCTTTAATTTTAAATCTGCGCGGGCAAGTTGTTTTGCAATGCCATCACCAAAGTTTGTTTTTTCTACCCTTCTAGAAACCCAATTTGTGAGTACATATTTCTGTGCCTCACGATCCACATCATCTTTGTTACTACCATCATCTATATATTGACTTAAACGCTCTTCAACTAATGCCCGCTCACTATTTGAAGAAATAACAACACCAATAATCAATAAAATGATTAAGATGATGCCACCGATAATAATAATCCAAGCCATGTGTTCCTTTGTTTTCTAAAACCGCTTTTTAATAACGGCGTCTTTCGCCGATACCAAAAATAGAAGGAGGGAGTTGAATCCCAGCCGCTTCAATCTTATCCATAAACTTTGGTCTTAAACCAGTTGGGCGTAACCGACCGATAATTCTTCCATTTTCAGTACCAGATTGCTCAAAGACGAAAATATCGGTCATGGTAATTACTTCGCCTTCCATACCACTGACTTCTGCAATCGTAGTCACTTTACGAGTACCATCGCGCATACGCTCTTGTTGCACAATCACATCCACTGCGCTTGCCACTTGTTCACGAATAGCGCGCACTGGCAAATCCATACCAGCCATCAAACACATGGTTTCGATACGAGCCAATGCATCACGCGGACTATTCGCGTGGGCTGTCGTCATCGAACCATCGTGACCTGTGTTCATGGCTTGTAACATGTCTAATGTTTCACCACCACGGCACTCACCCACGATAATTCTTTCAGGACGCATACGTAGGGCATTAATCACCAAGTCACGAATTGTAATTTCACCACGACCTTCAATATTCGGTGGGCGAGATTCTAAAGTCACTACATGTTCTTGGCGCAGTTGTAACTCAGCCGCATTTTCAATTGTCAAAATGCGTTCATCAGACGGAATAAAACTGGAAAGCACATTCAACAAAGTCGTTTTACCAGAACCTGTACCACCAGAAATAATGATATTCAAACGTGACTCTACACAAGCTTTTAAGAACTGAACCGACTCAGCAGAGATAGAGCCAAACTGAACCATCTGGTCAACAGTAATTGGGTTTTTAGAAAATTTACGAATTGTCAGAACAGGTCCCACCAAAGAAATAGGCGGAATGACAGCATTCACACGAGAACCATCAGGCAAACGCGCATCTACATATGGGCTAGATTCATCAATACGGCGTCCAAGAGGCGCAACGATACGGTCAATAATTCTCATCACATGGTCATTACTCTCAAAAGTAATTGGCACACGATGAATCTTACCCTTACGCTCAATATAAATATTCTTCGGTCCGTTCACCATAATTTCTGTAATGGTGTCATCTTCTAACAAAGATTGCAAAGGACCAAAACCTAAAATTTCAGCCGCAATTTGCTCAAACAAACGCGCACGCTCTGGGCGTGAAAGAACAATATTTTCTTCTGCAAGAATCTGCTCAAACAAACCTTGAATAGTACGGCGAACTTCTTCCGTCCGCGTCACATCCATCGAAGGGTCAATTTCAGCCAATAACTTATTTTGGACGCGGGTCTTCAAATCAAAATATGACCCAGCTTGCGGAGATGTTATCGGTGCACTGACTCTTCGGGCTTGTAATGATGAAAGGCGGGATGAGTCGCCTCCACCTCCGCCTGAACCTGCTTGCCCACCTCCACCTGCTCCTTGCGCCGGCGGATTCGCATTGGTATTCCCCTGTGCATTATTATTTCCTTGGCCTTGCTCAATACGTCGAAGTAACGACATAATAAAACTCCTTAACGTTTACCAATTGGCGCACCATCTACTGCTTCGATAGCAGTAATCCGCGCCCGAACTGCTTCAGCCAACGAAAGAATTCCTCTTCCTATTGGTTGAGATTTATTATCTAACATAAAAGGCACACCACGATTCACTGCGGTTATCGCAACTTTCTCATCAAATGGAATTGTCACAGCAATTTCATGTTTGAGGTTTTCACTCACTCGTTCCGGTGAAATCGAAATTCTTTTATCATACCGGTTCATTGCAAACAAAATTCTTTCTTTACTTACACCCATCGTTTGTAACAAATCTAATAAAGCACGCGCATTTTTTATTGCTGGGATCTCTTGTGTCGTAATCAAAACAACTACATCACTTATATCTATTGTAGCAAGGACAACGTCTGTTAAAATTGTTGAAGTATCCACAACAATATAAGAAAACATATTTTGTAAAAATTGTAATACTTTTGTAAATTGGTCAGCAGATACTCGTTCTGCTTGTTCAGGTTTCAAAGGAGCAGCTAAAATACGAATTCCAGATGCTTCATGCTTAACAAGAATTTCTTCGATAATTTCAGGTTCAAGGTCATCTACACGAGGGGCAACATCTAAAACATTGTTTTTACCTTGCTCATTTACAAAAATGGCGACATCACCAAATTGCAAATTTCCATCTATTAATACAGCACGAGTATCTTCATTATTTAGTGCAATTGCTAAATTGACAGCCACTGTTGTACAACCAGTCCCGCCCTTAGGGCTGTAGACCACAACAATTTTTCCCTTTGTTGCCGGAGTAAATCCGCCCATCATACTTATACCGCCCGGACCAGAAATTACTGTTTGTTGCTTAACATTTTTTGCACGCTCACTATGAGCCATTTCACCAGCTCGTTTAATGGCGGAAATTAAATCATCGCCCATTGGTGGCTTTGTCAAAAAGTCACGTGCGCCAGCCAACATAGCACGGCGCATATAATTTGGGTCACCTTGTACAGATAGAATTACGACTTGAATATGTGGTGACTTCTGACGAATTTCCTCTGTGGCTGTAATGCCATCAATATCCGGCATGTTGATGTCCATTAGAATAACATCAGGGTCAAGCTCGCCAGCAAGTTGTATACCTTCCCGTCCTGTGCGAGCCGTACCCACCACATCCACATCAGACTCGAATTGTAGCAACTTACGCACATTTTCGCGCGTTTCTGCAATATCATCAACAATCAAGACTCGAATTTTATCCATACTTAATATACATCCACAG
The DNA here is from genome assembly GCA_003524705.1 of Anaerolineae bacterium. The sequence goes on from DQGV01000235.1 coordinate 6,964, forward strand.
ATTGAATTTTATTGCTCTGGCTCCACAGGAGCATCATTTGGTAAAACTGGAGAGATTAAAGCTGTAAGAGCAGGTTGCATCGCATAAGGCAATTTTGCAGGCACTGGGATATTATATTGACTCAGCAAAAACTGTAATGTAGAAGCCTCACTTGCTACACGTGCTTGGTCACTTGGATTACGCAAAGTTAACATCAGTTTTGCATTTGAGTAAACAAGATAAGATAGAGTAATTGAATCTTGTGGTGAAACGATTAAAGTGACAATATCTGGTGCAACCGGTGCAGCTGGTTGAGCGTTGGGGTCTTGTTGTTGTTCCGGTGTAGTAACAGTAGGCACAAGTGGGAAATTACCTAACTTCAAGACAACAACATCTTGTAATAACATCTGACATACCAAGCGAGGACGTTGTGCCTCAGAAGGAATTAAGTAGTAAGGTTGTTGAACAGATGGGTCTAGTTCTAAACGACCCTGTGAAGTACCTGATGCAGCAACACCTAATGAAAGAATTGGTAAACCTTGTACTTGGAAACCAGCGCCTTCTTGACCTTGTACTCCACCGCCAGAGATATTGCCTAATCCTGTTCCAGTTAATACTGCAGTAAGGTTAGGGAGAATTGTTTGATATGAAGGGTCAACATCTACAAATAACAGACAAGCATTTACGTTAACATGCGCACCATCATTAACAGCATAGCCAGAAACAGACAAACGGTCCGTAGGTATAGACATAGCCGTCATACCGGGAGGAATCAATGATGCCCATTCAGGACCAGATACAGGCACAGCAGATGAAGCGTCAGAAACCATTGTTTCGGTGATGACCACGCCTTGGTCAAGTGGGAATCTTGCCACTTTCCCAATTAATAGTGGAAGCTCATCTGGTGTAAACATAACAGCTACAAGATTTTCTTGAGGCACTCTTAATGTAGCGAGTACATCCTCCGTAATCGTAGCACCTTGAGCAATATTCTGGGCAGCATAATAAACATCAACATATACTGGACCAGTATCCTCCGGTTGTTGTGCAGTTAAGAATTGGTTAATAGCAACAAAACCCACTACCAAACCAATAATAATAATTAATAGGACTAAAATCAGGGTACGACCGCGACGCATAGTCTGCTCCTCTCAACGAGTTCTGTGTTATTTCTGGTACTTATAACATATTCATTATACAAGAAAAATGTCAAAAGCATATTATGGGCTGATGATAAAAAGTACTATTAAACAAAGGCTTAACAAGATTGTTAAGCCTTTTTGATTAGGATTTCGCCGGGACGCTAAAAGAAATTCTTGCCCCAGACCCAATGGTACTATCTATTTCAAAATTTCCGCCTAACATTTCAGCCCGTTCACGGATTAGTTTCAAACCGAGGTTTGAGGATTCTTTTAATA
>DQGV01000255.1 GCA_003524705.1 Anaerolineae bacterium
TTCAGGAAGTTCAGGACATAACTTCGCCATCAAATTTGGAGACGTGGTCACTAAGACTTTATCAAACGATTCACCATCCACGCCTAACCCTGACGATGTTTGATTCTTCGTTATCGCCTCAATACTTACTCCGAGCCTGATCTCTACTCCCTGTTCTCTTAGTTTCTCCCCAAACAAATCCGCAAATTTTTGAAAGCCACCTTCGAATGTACCGAGTCTAGTAGTTCTTGCTTTAATACGTGCCCACATCCACGCCATGTTGACGTCTTTATAAAATGGTCCAAACTTGCCAATTAACAACGGCTTCCACATCTGCTCATAGACTTGTTTACCCGCATACTTTAACATCCATTCATGCGCAGTCACTTTTTCCAACGCTTTCCAGTTATTGGTGAGGCGTAAAAAGAGTCCCACAAACCCAAAGCGGATTTTGTTCAGACCAAATCCAAGTCCAGGAAAACGAAGCGCGTTGAGAATCGAATCAAAGGGATACCATTTCTTTTTGTGATACATCACCGTCAATGGGCGTGGAAACATGACTTTATCTTCCAAACCCAATTCACGAATCAACCCCAGCATTTCGCTATCCGATTGAAACCAATGATGATAAAACTTTTCGACAGACCAATCCCAATGCGGTTCTTTGAATCCGCTTGCTAATCCGCCTACATAATTTGCCGATTCAAAAATGACAACGTCATGCCCTGCTTTTTTCAAATCCCATGCCGCCGCCATGCCACCATAACCCGCTCCGATAATTGCAATTTTCATTCACTGTCCTTCGGGCGGATGCCATCCGCCCCTACAAAATTTATTTTTTCTGTCTTTCAATTCTCTCAGCCAACAATTTTAACTTACCCCATTCACCTTGTACGGCGTAAATCATTGCTAAAGCTTCCAACCAACGCACATCACACTTTGGGTTTTGTGCCAACTTCTCAAACAACTGCGTAGATTGTGAATCCGTTCTACCTTCTTTTAGATATTCATTCGCCAACTCTTCCAGCGAAACAGTTTTCTCAAGGTGCACTTGATTCGACTGCGCGATTTTTTGTCGCTTCATTTTCACGTTTTCAACCACTTTTTTGATAGACGCTTCTATTTCCTCAATCGTAAATGGTTTTGCTAAAAAATCATTCGCGCCAATCGCTTCTGCTTTTTGCACTGTCACCGGGTCTTTTTCACCCGAGATAAATATACAACCTGTGCCCGGAAACATTTGCACAATATGTTTGAAGGCAGTTAAGCCATCCATCTCGGGCATGTTGATATCAAGAATCACGATATCCGGGCGTTGTTCCTCGGTCATTTCTACGGCTTGCTTGCCATTCGATGCAATCGCCACCACTTCCACATACTCAATTTCAGAAAGCATCAAGCGCGTATTGCGCCGTGTCTCTTGCACATCATCGGCGATAAGAATCCGCAACTTATTTTTTCTGGGGATATTACTAATCATTTTTTTGACCTTACGCTTCTTAGTATAACCCAAGCCTGTTTGCTAAATTTATTCTTTAGTTTCCGCTCTTAAATCGTCACTCCACTTGATGCCTTCTCTAGCTAAATAATAAGCACCGAGCAATGTAATCGGAAGCCAAAGTGCAACGTGTAATGTCAATGTGTAACCCGCCGCAGTAGCTTGACTGACTCCGTAAGCGGTCAACACGGCAATGCCGGGTGCATCAAATGTGCCAATATAACCCGGCGCGGACGGAATCGTGGTTGCCAAATTGACAATGCCATTCATCAACATCAATGCGAAGAATGAGACCTGAAAATCAAAGGCGTGCATCACGAACCAATATTTACCAGTCTCTAGCAGCCAAATAATGATCGAAGTAATAAAAACCATTAACACGTTAAGCGGGGAACGAAGCGAAGCGAGTCCATCTAAAAATTTATTCATGATACTAATGATTCTTTGATGAAATCTTTGTGGCGTAAATTTTTCTATAACCCATAAACCAAGTTTGGCAGTCACTTGCGGAAACATCGCCGCAAGTAGAAAAATAATTAATGCGCCAATAAAAACGCCTGTGCCGATAATCGCCACTTGTTGAATATTGCCCACAAAACCAGAAGCGGATGTTAATTTTGCAAGTTCAGATAAATTGACAAACACAAATGCCAACATCACCACGCCGTCAAAAATTCTTTCAACAATAATCGTCGCTAAAGAAGCAGAGACAGGCACGCCTTCTTTGCGTTTGAGAATCACAGCCCGTAACACTTCACCTGCGCGGGCGGGATAAATATTATTTCCCATATATCCAATGGTTGTGATGGGAAACATGGTTTTGGTTGGAATTTCTTTGATAGGTTTCAACAAATAATGCCAACGCCAAGCACGAATCCATACGCCAATGAAATACACACCGATGGCAGGAAGGAGCCAAATAAACTTTGCACCTTTTACAGTTGACCAAAATTCATCGAGCTTGAGTCCACGTAAAGCGAGCCAGATAAATAAAATGCTGATAAAAACACCGAGCCAAAATTGCCATTTTTTGATTTGCATAGGGCGTGATTTTACTATGGGTTGTAAGTTTGAATGTTTGCAGGTTTGAAGGTTGGAAATGAAAGAGGAAAGAAGAAAGATGGTTGAAAGTCCATCGGCTATAATCACTGCATTCTAGTAGCGACACAGCGTAATCGTTTATAGTCAAAATCACTTAATGACTCGCTGTGTCCTTACAATTGTTAGGATGTCCATGAAAAAATATTTACCAACGATTCGTGACTATGCATTGATTTTAATTTCTAGTCTCATTCAAGCCGTGAGTTTGAGATTATTTTTTATCCCCGCCGATTTAGCCTCTGGTGGTGTGAGCGGCATTTCGCAATTGATTAATCACTTCACAAACTGGCCCATCGGTTTGATGGTCTTGATTGGCAACGTCCCATTATTTTTATTAGGCTGGCGTTTTCTCGGTGGATATAAATTTGCTTTAAGAACCGCAGTTGCAATCGTCACATATTCATTATTGACCGATTTGCTTTTGAAGATTCCAATTTTTATAGAATATTCACAAATTTTAATTGACGATTTAAGCGGCGATATTTTTCTGAATTCATTATATGGAGCGATTGTCAGCGGTATTGGTTATGGATTGGTCTATCGTGCGCGTGGCACAAGCGGTGGGTCTGACATTCTCGCACGCATCTTAAGCAATTGGCGCGGAATTCCTACTACACAAAGTTATCTCATTGTTGATACAGCTGTGATTCTTTCTGCTGGATTTGTGTTTGGTTGGAAAGAAGCTCTTTACGCCATGATTGCTTTATACGTCAGTGGACTTGTGGCTGAAACAGTTCTCGAAGGTGGTGGAACAGTTCGTACTGCCATGATTGTCACTGATAAACCTGATGAAGTGTCCGAAAGAATCATTGACGAGTTACAACGCGGTGTTACTTATTTAGAAGGCAGAGGTGGTTATACTGGAAATTCTCGCCCTGTTTTATATTGTGTGTTAATTCGTTCTGAAATTATTACGTTGAAAAGTATTGTGAATGAAATTGACCCCGAAGCGTTTATGGTTATTGGCGTAGCACATGAAGCATTGGGTGAAGGATTCAAACCACTTAAAGGTCGTTAACGAATCTTTCTTCTTTCCTCTTTCTTTGTAATGAAAGAAGAAAGAGGAAAGAAATTTAATTATCTTTCTTCTTTCCTCT
>DQGV01000226.1 GCA_003524705.1 Anaerolineae bacterium
CCTGATTACATGGTGATGGGCATGAGTGCCGAAACATTTTGGGATGGCGTTGAAGGCAATCGTAAATTTACAAAACGAATTTCTGATTGGGCGCATGGACTCAAAGTTGCCACAGGTGCAGAAGCTTGTGAACGCGCTTTGAAATTATTTAACGTAAAGAAAATTGGCGTGGTGACTCCCTATCAACCAGTCGGTGATAAAAATGTTGTGCGCTTCTTCTCTGACCTTGGGTTTGAAGTTGCCGCGATAAAAGGATTTCGTTGCCCGACAGCTATTTCAATTGCACACGTCACGCAAGATGAATTACGAAATGCATTAATGGAAGTCAACAAATCTGATGTAGATGCGTTGGTTCAAGTCGGTACAAATCTCAGCATGGTCAGTTTGGCTGATGAAGCAGAACGTTGGCTTGGAAAACCTGTCATCGCAATCAACGCCGCAACGTATTGGATGGCGTTAAGAGATAATGGTATTCAAGATAAAGTGTATGGATGTGGAAAGTTGTTAAGAGAGTTCTAATAGTGAGTAGAAAGTGGAATAATAAAAGAGGAAAGAAGAAAGATAGCCGTTTTTCTTTCTTCTTTCCTCTTTTGTCTTCCGTCTAATGTCCTGAAACCATATCCGTTTTGTCATTTCGAGGAACGATTCGCTTTCTAATCACTAAACCAATTACCACAACCACAAAACCTAAAATGCTAAATAAAATAAACGGACCTTGTGGAAGCCAATTATCAAATAGCTGACCGCCGATTCCAGTGGCAGTCATAATCCCAAATGTGCCACATAGACTAAATATCCCAATCACTGAGCCACGAATATCACGTGGAGCTTGTTGAGCGATTAAGACTCCGCTGGCAATCACGCCACTGATTTCACCAATCCCAATCAACGCGGCGACGATAAACATAGACGGTCCAGTTGGGTCAGTGACAAAAATAGTAGAACCATATCCAAATGAAGCAAGAGCAACTGCAAAGATAACGGCATTGGCGCGATTCATTCTATCGGACAACATGCCGAAGATTGGAGCAGAAATCAGTGCCATTGTTTGTGAAATGCCGATGATGATTCCAGCCGTAGCAAGTGCTTCGGCTGTAGATAATCCTTTTTGTGTTGTGCCATACGTCACCACCCAAAGTGTGAAGAACGTGCCGACGATGGCTAAATCTCCACGCGAGATAAATGCCGCCATGTAGGCTAATGCCACACCTGGGTCAGAAGCGGCGGAAATTCCTTCTTTTGCAATTTCGATAAATGATTTCTTTTGTTCAAGTTGAGTCTTCGTGCGATTTTGTAATCCAAAATATAAAATGATAGCAGAGACAATTGCCACACCCATCATTGCCAGATAAGTGATGCGACCCGCTTCAAATTCGGACATGCCATCTGCTACAAAAATTTTCGGCAGTTGCAATACAACAAACACGGTCAACAACGCGCCGATGCCATTGCCTACACCTTGAATACCTGATGCTTTGCCGCGGTCTTCATCCATTGCATAATCAGCAATGACAGTGGAAATCATCGTCGTCACAGCGGATGAACCTAAAGCAAATAATCCGCGAAAGAAAAATAATGTAAAAACACTATCAACGTTTGGATAAAAATATAAAGCTAAGCCCATGATAAGAAAACCAGCCGCAAAAACAAACTTGCGACCGATCTTATCTGATACAGTTCCCCACGCGCCAATGGATAAAAGAATAATAATTTCTGCAAAGAATTGCAGATTACCACTCAAAACACCTTGTTGAGATTCAGGAATACGAAGAACTTCAGTCAATAAAAATGGTTGAAACTGTGGCAAGAATGTAAATAACAACAATGAAGTGACCGTAGCAAAATAATATGTAAACATGTTGCCGACTGTCACGCCTTGCATCAAACGAATAGGACCGAATTTGGTTGTCATAAAATCTCCTTAATTGCAGTAATCAGTAAATCTAAAATCGTAAATCAAAACGGTCTCGGAGTTTCACCTAATTCCAAACTAATCCACTTTAATTCTGTAAAATGCTCCACTGAATATTTTCCGCCGCTTCGACCAAAACCAGACATGCCATATCCGCCAATTGGAGCCATGGGGTCTGATTGAAACGAATGTGCACCGACATGTACCGAACCGCAACGAATTTTTCTTGCGGCTGTCATACCGCGTACTAGGTCATTTGTTAATATTCCAGCACTTAATCCATAATCACTTTCATTCGCAATGGCAATCATTTCATCAAATGAGTCACATTCTGTCACCGAAGCAACAGGTCCAAAGGTCTCCTCACACCAACTTGGTCCAGATTGAGGCGGGTTGTAAATCACAGTAGGTTGAAAAATTAAACCATCATGTACATCACCACCTGTCAAAATTTCTGCACCACCATCTTTTGCGGCTTGCACATGACGAATCACTTTATCCAATGCGCGTTGATTAATTAATGGACCATACGCAGTTTTTTCATTTCGCAAATCACCGAGTTGTAAACTTTTTGCTTTCTTTGCCAATGCTTCTGCAAATGCGCGACCATTTGGTTTTTCAACTAATATGCGCGCGCTCGACATACAAATTTGACCCGCATGTGTAAACGCACCTACCGCCGCAATCTCCGCCGCTTTGTTTACATCTTCATCATTCAAAATCAATAACGGATTTTTTCCACCAAGTTCCAATTGCAAACGCTTCATAGATTGAATTGCAATCTCGCCAATCTTTACACCTGTCGCAGTTGAACCCGTTAATGCAATGCCATTAATCCCAGAATGTTTTGCTAATGGCTCGCCAACTTCTTTTCCAAATCCAGTCACAACATTGAACACACCATCAGGCAAACCCGCTTCATGTAAAACTTTTGCAAACTCAATTGCAATCAATGGCGTTTCTTCAGATGGTTTCGCAATCACTGCATTGCCTGCGCCCAACGGAAACACAACCATTTTTGCCAACAACACCAATGGCGCATTGAATGGCGAAATTGCTAACACTACGCCTACAGGTTCGCGCACCACCATAGACATGCGATGTGGTTTTTCATTTGGCAATGTGTCTGCATACAATCTTCGCACTTCGCCCGCCGCAGTTCTCAAAACAGATGCCGTATACATCACTTCATATTTTGCTTTGATGATGGTTGACCCGCTTTCATCTATCAATAGATTTAGTAACGCTTCATACTTCGCTTCAACTTGGTCTGCGCACTTCAACAGAATCCTCTCCCGCTCCGCAGGTGGAAGTGATGACCAATACAAAAATCCCTTGCGTGCTGATGTCACCGCCGCTTCAGCGTCCGCTTCTGTTCCACGTGCCGCATGACCAAGAATTTCTCCAGTCATTGGTGCAACACTTGGAAATGATTCTCCAGTAGATGCAGGGATTTCTTTTCCATCAATAAAATGTCCGTAAGTTTTCATAATAATTCCTTAATCGTAAGGGCGAGGCATGCCTCGCCCCTACAAAAATTTAAATCCGTTCTTCCAACATACTCGCCTTCAACAAATATTCTCTTGCCTTCTTTGGATCCTTCGCAATTTCGGAAAGTGATTTATTCCTCTTCACACGTTCTTCATCCGAAGTCATAGCCATATTTTTATATTGTTGGTCTGAATACAACTGTACAGATTCAATTGCGTATTTTCTTCTTTCATTTGAATAATCATCCAAAATTGAATCTGATTCGCCATTACATATTCGGATAAATTTCTCTGTCAAATTTGCCGCATCATGGATTCCACTATTCATGCCCATTCCACCTGATGGATTGTTATTATGAGCAGAATCACCAACTAACACCACACGCCCAACTCGAAATGTATCTGCTACGCGTTGATGAACTCGATACAACTGTGTCGTTTTTATTTGATAATCAGGAACTTCGCCAAAAAAATTCGAGATTCTTTTTCTCAAATTTTCTTCTTTCATTGCAATGGTTTCATCTTCTTCATTCTGCATTCGAAATACCACACGCACAATATCTGGCAAATTTAAAATAATGACCCACTCTTGCGGGTCAAAGACATAACAGACTTGTGCCCCATTAGGCAGTAAATCATTTGTGTTCAAGTCACTTCCTATTAAAAGAAAACGGTCTTCGTACGTTTTGCCTTGAAAACCGATATTCAATTGCTTGCGAACAGTGCTATGAGTCCCATCTGCTCCACAGAGATACGAACCTTCCTTTTCTACAATTCCATTTTTCGTTTCAAACCTTGCTGTGACGTGTGTTCCACAATCCACAAAGTCAATTAATTTATGTCCCATATAAACTTTGCCAAATTCAGTTAACTCAACCGCTGGTTTCAACACTCGTGTTGTAATATGTTGTGGACATTGCAAGCGATATGGATATTTTGTATCTTTGGCAATTACTTGATAATCAAAATCCGCAATGATGGTTCGTGTTGCTCGTTCCCAATATTGCAATTGGTTAACTTTGTAGCCATGTTTGATGATTTCATCCACAACGCCCCAGTTCTCAAATAACTCCAATGTTTTTGGATGAAATGTACTCGCTCGAATTTGTGTATTTAATTCCTCATCCGCTTCATAGACTTCAGCATGAATCCCTACTCGTGCAAGTGACAATGCAAGCGAAAGACCGACAGGTCCAGCACCAATAATGAGAATAGGAAGAAATTGTTTCATTTAATATTTGCTCTAAATTCTGATGATAATGATTTTGTTCCCCATAACTTAAATAATGAATACAGAACTATAGCAACATATACTAATCTGCTTTGCCATGGTTGATCAGGACTAATTACGCCTAAAAAATATAACCCACAAACTGCACCCCAAAATAACAGAGATATTTTAGGTAAAAATGATTCTTTACCTTTAGCGACAAAATAAACAGAAAGAAGGTCAATAATCGTAATTACTGTTACAACAGGAAGCAAACAAATCAGAGAAAGAAGAACCACAATATCTTTTTCAGGATAAATGTTAATGACTATCCCAACAACTATAAGCCAGCCTAATATTGAAGTTGCAACGTGAGCCTTGGTAATCAATTTCATTTATAAGAATTATTCTCTTTCCCCTGCATGTAGAATCCTGACCAATCTTTCGCGCATCGGAACACCCAACATACGGTCTGCTAAAACATTGGCGGGGTCTTTTTCTACAATCGTTCGGCGCACAAGTTCATCACGAGCTTTTAATTTTGCTCGTTTTTCTTTGTCAATTGGCTTCGCATTTTTCACAATCTCCACCCACTTCTTGACATACTCCATCATCACAGGCTCAACTGCGGATTTGAAATCTTCAAATGGTAACAAACCGCAAATCGCAATCGGAGATAATGTACTGCGAGTGTATAAATGTATCGGATTAAAAACTTTATAAGCAGGGTTTCTTTTGAGCGTAATCCAAGATTGATTCATTTGCTCGTGATATTGATTCAAATGTTCAAAACTTGCGGGTGCATCATAACGTGGAAGAAAATCAACGTAGCAAAAAACATCAGGTGCAGTACCAAGTGCAAATCCAAGATGAGGCGCATCAATTTCATCATTCAACCAACAGGTCAGATGAATATTTGTAAATCCAGTTTCAGGTTTCCCGATCCATGAACGCACAATCCAATCCACTGGACTTTTATCACCTGTGTAAGTGAACATTGTGCCAACCGTGTTGCCTTGCAAATCAGGAATATTTTCAATATCTTTACATTTCAAATCACGCTTCAAACTTAAATTGGCATTGATATATTCCCATGCTTGTTCGCGCACATTTAACAAGTAATTAAAATTTTCAGTATTATCTACTGGCTTACGCGAATCAAGTACATCTGCAAGTTGTTGAGTTGTATCGCTCATGTTTTCTCCTGTTTACTAATAATTGGTTCTGCCAAATGCCATGGTCTGCCATTCAACACATCAGTGCGATGCGAAACCATTTTATTAACCGAAGCCGCGGGGTGAATCATTGCTGTTGTTAAACCATCATTTGCCATCGTCACAATTGGAACATTTATATTTCCATCAAACGGGCGATTTTTCCATTCTGTCCACAATGTAAAATCTTCAGTGATGGCATAAATGCCAGAATCTTTTTTGCTAGCAACAATTACATTCATTCTGTTTTCTGCCGCGCGTTCTTTGAAACCAAATTCTGTTTCCCATTTTTCTAAAATCATAGTTGGCACACAAACTACATCAACATCTTTTAATGCCGCCAAACGAAATGTTTCGGGATAAATCGCATCATTACCAACGATGATTGCCACACGCCCAAACTCTGCATCAAAAATATTTAATTCATTTCCTAACTTCGACCAAGCAAGTCTTTCTGAATAATGCAATTGAGGTTGCTTTAACAAAATTTTATTTTTATCAAACATCACACCCACATGTTGATTATCTTCAACAATCGAAGTAACAACAAAAGAATCTTTCATCACTGTTTGCAATTCACGAATCATTTCATCATCATTTTCTTTAAGATGAAATAACTCTGGCAAAACGATTAACTTAACTTGATTTGATTCAGCGTCTGCAACATATTTCTTCGCTTCATTAATCGCCTCTTTTCCTTGACTTGAAACCTGTATCACCCCCACCAACAGATTCTCAGCCCCAACTTTTTTCTTGTTATCTTTGGGCTCATCACCAATTGGTTTATATAATTCAGGTCGGCGTGATGTGAAAATATCTGTGCCATCCGGTCTTAACTTATTATCAGCAAAATCAACTTCGATATCTGCAAACACAACCGCTTCACCCTTTTTCGGCGCTTTGGCTAAAACTGTTCCATCTGGCGCCACAATTTGACTTTCACCCGCACCTTCGAGAAAACTTGGGTCAATTTTTAATTTCGCCGCAACATTTGCTCGCATTTCCTCTGGCACAAGTGACCCAACTTTATTCGCCGCTACTACATACACTTTATTTTCTGCGGCTCTTACAGGAATATGCAATGAGGCTTCATCATGTGCGAATGAATTCAAACTATTCAATAATATTTGCGGTCGACGTACAGCCAATGCCCTTGCTACTTCAGGAATAACTCCATCCATACAAGCATACATACCCACTTCACCAATTTCAGTAGAAAGAATCGGCGCGATTTCTGTTGCTTTTTCTAAAAAGTTATTTTCATTGCCCATCAAAATTTGCTTGTCATTGACTCCCACAATATTCCCCGCTCGGTCAAATAAAATATTCGTGCCCGTTACTTTTCCATTTTCCCGCTTCATCGTCACATTGATTTTTATATAACAGGCATGTTCTTTGGCTTTGTTCGCAATGCCTTGAATAAACTCATCATCGAGCGAAACAGCCACGCGGTAACAATGTTCCACGTTTTCATACCATGCAATGTGATTGACAAACTCAGGCAACACCATCACGTCAGGTTTGTGTTTTGCTGCTTCATCAATCATGCGTAAGCAGGTAAGTAGGTTTGCCTTGACATCAGTTGTCACCGCAAATTGCACCGCCGCCGCTCGAATTTTGGTTTTCTTAGCCAAAAACTGCCTCCACATCTAAATGTTATAACATTATGACAATATACCGCAGTAAAGCACTTTCTGTCAACAATGTGAGTAGGTAATGCTCTCAATCTGACATAATTTACAAAGCACATATCTAAAATATGGGCATAAATTTGGACTCACATAACTATTTAATTACACTTAAGAATAAGATTTACTTGCCCTGTCAGAAATCTGGCAGGGCATTTTTTATAGAAAATTGGGAAAATCCCCCTTTTGGGGAATAGCGAAAAGACGAAAATTCTAATCTTAAAATTGTTGACTTTAATTTTATTCTATGTATAATGCGTTAAATCGGTAACGTTACCGGTATCGTTCTCTATACGCAACACAATTACTGATATGCCAACCAAAAAACGCACGGTCACTATCCAGGATGTTGCAAAGAAAGCAGGAGTATCTGTTTCTACAGTTTCGCGCGTGTTGAACGGAAAGGCAGATGTAGCAGGAGATACCCAAGAAAAAATCCTCGGCGTTATCAGCAAGTTGGGGTATACCTCTAACCTAGCCGCACGCAGTATGCGAAGCCGCCGAAAAGATTTGCTAGGTTTAGTCGTACCGGATATCGGTTTTCCTTATTCAATTGAAGTGATGAAAGGGATTAACCGAGCCATAGCAGAATCAAAATTTGATTTATTGGTTTACACTATGGGGGATGTGAAAAAATCTGGGGCAGTCATCCACGAACAACATTACGTTTCCTTATTAAATAACTCAATTACAGATGGTGTCATTATTGTAGCCAGCGCCGCGGCAGAATTTATTACCGATGCGCCTATCATTGCTGTTGACCCGCATGTTGTAAATCCAAAATATCCATCTGTACAAGGAACAAATTACCATGGGGCATTAGATGTGATGAATTACCTTTTGCAATTGGGACACAAACGCATCGGATTCATCTGCGGGAGACCTGAGATTGCCAGCGCAGAAAGACGGCTTACGGGATACAAAGATGCACTCAAAAAAGCAAGCATCGAAATTGATGAGACATTAATTAAAGATGGGGATTTCACAACAAAATCTGGTTATACATCCGCTTTAGAGTTATTGAAACTAGAAAACCCACCTACTGCAATTTTTGCCGCAAACGACCAATCTGCATTGGGTGTTTTTCAAGCCGCAGAAGAATTAGGGTTACACATTCCTGATGATTTATCTATTGTCGGGTTTGATAACATCGCAGAAGCCAAGTTTGTTGGGCTTACAACAGTTGACCAATTTCTTTCAGAAATGGGCTACATCGCAACACAAATGCTCATCAAAATGGTCAACAATGAACCATTAGATGTTCAAGTTCACAAAATGCCAACTAGGCTTGTGGAGCGCACTTCATGCCGAGCATTAGAGCCTGTTCATTAATTATGGAAGTGTGCGTTATGTTTTTTTATTCATGTCGGTAACGCTACCGACAAATATAAAGGAGGTGGTTTGTTGCGCAAGATAAAAATTAAATAGCAGGCCTTCCAGACCTTTTGCGAAGAAGGAAGACCTGCACCAATGTGCGGAGAATTCTCCACACAAAATTAGTATAACTCATAACAATTATTCAAGAAGGAGAAGAAACATGCGTAAGTCAATTTTGTCAGTCTTAAGTTTGTTAATGATTGCCAGTATGCTTTTAGCAGCCTGCGGCGGTGGTTCCTCTGCAACCGAAGCCCCTGCTGATAGCGGTGGTTCCTCTGATAGTGGTGGTTCATCCGATAGCGGTGGCTCATCTGATAGTGGCGAAAAGCAAGTCCTCAAAGTATGGTCATTCACCAATGAAATTTTGACCATGGCGATTGCTTTTGAAGGTCAAAACCCAGATGTAGATGTTCAATTCACCATGATTCCTATGGATGCTGGTGAATATCAAACAAAAATCAAAGCCGCAATTGGTACCGCTGATGTACCAGATGTAGTCGCGTTAGAAGCGGCTTTCGTCAAAGAATGGGTAGAAGCCGATTTCCTCGCTGATTTAGGTGATTTATTACCTTTAACAGAAGAATTACAAACCTATCCTTCCGTTGTTGAAGTAGGTACTCATGAGGGTGTAACAAAAGCCTATTCCTATCAAGCAACTCCTGGTGCTTTCTTCTATCGCCGTAGCATTGCAACAGAATGTCTAGGCACTGATGACCCAGCTGAAGTTCAAGCTTTGGTCAATGATATTGAATCATTCCTTGAAGTTGCCGAAACCATCAAACAATGTAATCCAAATTACTTCACCGTTGGTACTTCGGGTGAATTGTTCAATCCGTTCCTCGCCAATCGCGCTCAACCATGGATTGTTGATGGTGCTTTGGTGATTGACCCACAAGTTGAAGCCTACATTGACTTCGCCAAATTGATGCGCGATAACGGCTACGAATCACAAGCCAATCAATGGAGTGAAGGTTGGTTCGCTGGTATGAACGACTCCCTCGTTGGTGCTGATGGTCAACCAAAGAAAGTCTTCAGCTACTTCTTACCCACTTGGGGCTTACCATACGTGTTGATTCCAAACTCTGGTGATACCGGTGGTGACTGGGCTATGATTAATGGTCCATTGCCTTATCAATGGGGTGGTACTTGGGTTGGCGCAATGGCAGACAGCCCGAACCTCGATTTAGCAAAAGAATTCGTTGCTTTCGTTGCGCTCAATGAAGAAAACTTAACCAACTGGGCAACCGGTGTGTACACCAACGAATACCTCAAAGCCATTGACCCAACTGTAGCAGATGGTCAAGCACAAGCCGCTGGTGACTTTGTTTCCAGCCAAGTTGTCGTTGAGAAAATCACTTCCTCATTTGACGGCTCTGAATTGTATGAATGGCTCGGTGGTCAAAACAACTACGAAGCCTTCGGTGTAGCCGCTCCGAATGTAAATGGTGCCTTGCTCACTGGTTCTGATGATGCGATTCAACGCGCACTTCAAAGTGCCCGTGACCAATATTTGAACGGCGAAATTGATAAAGCCACCATGTGGCAACAATGGTTAGACGTCGTTCGCAGTGAGTTCCCGGATTTAGTTATCCCTGAACCTCCACAATAGTAATTTGATATAAAACTTGCAGGTCAGCAATTCATTTTGCTGACCTGCAAAAATCTTACGTACCAAAAGGAGATATGATGAAGTTTACAAAAATCAATCGGAATTATTACGGGTATTTTTTCATAGCCCCATTTATTATTGCATTCCTAGTTTTTGGCTTGTATCCCCTTTACAATACATTATCACTTAGTCTTACAGATTACACTTTGATGACACGAAAAGGGGAATATATTGGATTGCAAAATTTCACAGTCTTATTCGCTGACCAACTCTTTTTGAAAGCAATTGGCAACACATGGCTGATTTGGTTATTGAACTTTATCCCACAAATCGGTGTAGCACTTTTGTTATCTGCTTGGTTTACAAACAATCGCTTAAAGATTAAAGGTGTAGGCATTTGGAGAGCTATTTTTTACTTACCCAATCTTTTGATTCCTGTCGTGATTGCCGCATTGTTTAATAGCTTCTTTTCGTTTTACGGACCCATCAACCAATTCATGGTCAGGTTTGGGTATCAAGCCGAAGCAGTACATTATTTACAGAATGTTGAAATTACTCGAGCTGTCGTAATATTTATTCAGTGGTGGATGTGGTTTGGACAAACAATCATCATTGTTATGGCAGGTATGACTTCTATCCCTGTGCATTTGTATGAAGCCGCCATGGTAGATGGGGCAAGTGCCGCGCAAATGTTTAGACGCATCACGCTTCCTTTACTTAAGCCAATTCTGATTTTTATTTTCGTCACATCACTGGTTGGGGGTATGCAAATGTTTGATATTCCATACCTGTTGACCGACGGAAGAGGCGCACCGAGTAATTCCATTATGACAAACAATATCCTCATGTATATGAAGTTTGCAAGCAGCCGAGGTCATATTGGTGCCGCATCCGCAGTAGCAGTCTTAACTTTTATTATGACAACAATTTGTGCGTTGGGAATCTTTTTCGTATTGCGCGATAAAGATGATACCGTTTCTAATAAACCAAAAAGAAGTTGGTTTAAGAAAAGTGAAACAAAGTAGGCTACCATGCTAAATAATTACAAATTCAACACTACTTTATTACGGTTTTTTATATACATTGTTTTGATTTTCCTACTCATCCTTATCGTTGTGCCGATTTGGATATTAATCGTGAATGCTTCACGTTCAACTGTAGAAATTCAACAAGGTTTAAGTTTGATACCAAGCACAAACTTGATTAATAACTATAACGTTTTAGAAAATAGAGGTCTTAACATGGTAAGAGGGTTTACCAACAGCTTCTATTTAGCGGCAGCATCTACCCTTGTGACTGTTTATTTCTCTATGCTAACCGCATACGGTATCGTCGTATATAACTTCAAAGGCAGACAAACATTTTCAAATTTCATCTTAGTATTGGTGATGATACCAACGCAATTAACCATTATTGGCTTCTTCCAATATATGTCGAGATTGGGTCTCACCGATAACTACGCCGCGCTGATTTTGCCCTTAATTGCAAATGCTGGCGGTGTATTCTTTAGCAAACAATATTTTGAATCTATGCTGATTCAAGATTTAATTGACGCGGCACGCATTGATGGTGCCAGT
>DQGV01000003.1 GCA_003524705.1 Anaerolineae bacterium
TACCCCATCCAATTTGAAATATGCTAAATCTGACGAATGGTTCGACCCTGCCAGCGGAAAAGTTGGCATCACTGACTTTGCACAAAGCCAACTCTCTGACATTGTCTTTGTAGAAATTTTGGTAGATGAAGGCGAAGATGTAACTGTCGGCAAGCCCATTGCTTCTGTTGAATCAGTCAAAGCCTCTGCAGAAATTTATGCGCCTGCTTCTGGAAAAGTAAGCAAAGTTAATAAAGGTGTGGTTGAAAAACCTGAATTGATTAACTCAGACCCTTATGGCGAAGCATGGATGATTCAAATTGAAGGCGGCACTGCTGGAGATTTAATGGATTCCGCCGCATACGAAGCCGATAGTGCGTCTAGGTCTCATTAGTCCAACTGGTCTAACAGGTCTCACTGGTCAAATCATTCTAACGAATAAGACCATTTAGACTTTTTAGACCAATAAGACTATTTAGACTTTTCAGACCTTTAAGACTTGGAGACCAATATTATGACTTTTATCCCCACTTCCCCCGCAGAAACGGAGGCGATGCTTGAAACTGTCGGCGTCAAATCATTAGATGATTTATTCGACGCAGTTCCAAAAAAACATCGCTTTCCAAAATTAAATTTACCACCTGCTTTAACAGAAATGGAAGCCGCCACACATCTCAGTGACATGGCTTCTAGCAATGAAAATGTCCGTCAAGATTTAGTTTCATTTCTTGGTGCAGGTGCATACAATCATTATGTCCCATCGGTTGTTGACCACATGCTCAGGCGTGGAGAATTTTATACAGCCTACACACCCTATCAACCAGAAATTTCGCAAGGTACATTACAAGCCGTATTTGAATTTCAATCATTGATGGCGAATTTAACAGGCATGGATGTATCCAATGCTTCTCATTATGATGGTGCAACTGCAACAGCAGAAGCAGTCAGTTTGGCGTATGCACAATATCGCGGAAAAAGAAAACGAATTGTCATGTCACCTGCATTGCATCCACAATATCGCGATGTAGTTGATACATACACACAAGGCATGGGCATAGAAACAGTTGGGGATGAAGAAACCAACCTCACCCTTAGTCCTGAATCGTTAATTTCCTATATTGATGACAACACGATGATAGTCATCATTCAATATCCAGATTTTCTCGGTCGCATCTTTGATTACAAAAAGTTAATTGATGATGCTCATGCAAAAGGCGCGTTGGTTTGTGTAGTTGCAAATCCAACGGCATTGTTGATGTTGAAAACGCCGGGCGAAATGGGCGCAGATATGGTTGTCGGTGAAGCGCAACCGTTTGGAATTCCAATTTGGTATGGCGGACCGTATCTCGGATTTTTCACAACCAAAAAATCTTATGTGCATAAAATGGCTGGGCGTTTGGTTGGTGAAACAATGGATGTGCGCGGACAACGTTCATATGTGTTGACATTAACTGCGCGCGAACAACATATTAAACGTGAACGTGCCACTTCAAACATTTGTACCAATCAAGGTTTGCTTGCGCTTGCGGCTTCGGTTTATATGTCTGTGCTTGGCAAAGAAGGCTTGAAAGAAGTTGCAAATCTTTGTTATCAAAAAGCACATTATGCCGCAAATGAATTGAGCAAACTTAAAGGCTTCAAATTATTTTCAAGCGAACCTTTCTTTCATGAATTTACTTTGGAATGTCCGAAGCCTGCTAGCGAAGTCAATCAATATTTGCTCGATCACGGCATTCTCGGTGGCTATGATTTGGGAAATGATTATCCAGAATTAAAAAATCATTTGCTGGTTGCTGTCACTGAAATGAATAGCAAAGAAGAAATTGATGCGCTCGTTGAAGTGTTGAAGGAGATATAAACATGGCAACCATAATTGAACCTACGATTTTTGAACTTTCATCTCCCGGACGACGTGGCGTAAAGATGCCCGCTTCAGACGTGCCTCAAACTGATTCTCTACCTCAACATTTGCTTCGCTCCGAACTTCCTCTGCCTGAAATCGCCGAAGTGGATGTTGTTCGTCATTATGTGAAACTAAGTAAATTAAATTACAGCGTGGATGAAGGATTTTATCCATTGGGTTCATGTACGATGAAATACAACCCAAAGATAAATGAAGATACTTGTCGTTACCTAGGCTTTTTATTTACCCATCCATTACAACCGATTGAAACTGTTCAAGGCAATTTGGCTTTGATGTTTGAATTGCAAGAATGGTTAAAAGAAATCAGCGGATTCGCAGGAGTCACATTGCAACCTGCCGCTGGCGCACATGGTGAATATACAGGTGTGTTGATGATGGCGGCGTATCACAAGTTGAAAGGTGATACGAAGCGCACTAAGATGTTAATCCCTGATGCCGCACATGGAACAAATCCTGCATCCGTTGGCATGATGAGCATGGATGTAGTCACTATTCCTTCAGATAAAAGAGGCAATGTTGACCTTAAAGCACTTGAAGCGGCATGTGATGACACTGTTGTCGGTATGATGTTAACCAATCCAAATACCTTGGGCATGTTTGATGAAAACATCGAAAAAGTAATTGAGATGGTACATAAATGCGGCGGCTTGATGTATGGTGATGGTGCCAACTTAAATGCCTTGCTCGGAATCGTCCGCCCTGGTGATTTAGGTTTTGATGTCATGCATTTCAACTTGCATAAAACTTTCTCTGTCCCACATGGTGGTGGTGGACCGGGTTGTGGACCTGTCGGAGTCAGCAAAACATTATTAGACTTTTTACCTTCACCTTTGGTTGGAATCCTTGAAGAAGGCAATGACGATGAAGCCCCATTTTATGGTTTCATCACACCTGAACATTCCATTGGACGCATGAAAGCATTTCATGGTCATTTTGGCGGCGGGATGGTGCGTGCTTATACCTACATCGCCATGCATGGACCTGACGGATTAAAAGCAATTTCTCAATATGCAGTATTAAATGCCAATTACCTGCAAGCCAAAGTTCGGGGTCACTACAAAATTCCATTTGACCGAATCTGTATGCATGAATTTGTAGCCGAAGGAAGATTTGAAGGCAGTGATGTGCGAGCTTTAGATGTATCCAAACGCTTGATGGATTATGGTTTCCACCCACCGACAAACTACTTCCCTCTCATTGTCCCAGAAGCATTAATGATTGAGCCAACTGAAACAGAAAACAAAGATACATTAGATAAGTTTGCAGATGCTTTAATCAAAATTGCAGAAGAAGCAAAGAATCAACCTGAACTTCTGCATAATGCCCCAAGTACCACGAAATTTGGTCGCATGGATGAGGTCAAGGCAGCAAGAGAATTGGTGTTGTGTTGTTGGTTGCCTGAAAATTATGAGGCAATGGTGTAAGTAAGATGCAGACCTCCGAATTCTGAAGATTTCGGAGGTCTTTAATAAAAATATATGACTAACCAAACAGGCGCACCCGAGGAAATAAAGAAACTTCATATTCTCATTGGCAATTGGAATGTAGAATTTCAAACTCGCCTTAGTGAAAACGATTCTTTTGTCACATACCAAGTCAAATCTTCAATTGTTTCTATTTTAGGTGGTGCATTCCTTCAAGAGCAAATTGTTATTCCTGCTTCAAACGGAAAGGTTGAATTGATGGGTATTTTAGGCTATGACCGTTATCGAAATGTGTATCGGTTTTCATGGCTAGACGATACTTATGCAGTTTTTGACATTCACGAAGGCAATTGGGAAGGCGATAAATTAGTTGTGAACAATCTTTGTTCAGGGACTACATTCCGTTTTCAGGGTCAAGAAATTTTCAGCGGCATGACTTGGCGGGATATTACGAAAGACAGTTTTACGATGGAATCTAATTTATCATTTGACGGCGGGAAAACTTGGTTTACACAAGCAATTGCAAACTACACTCGCGCATAGAATCTAGCAAATATTTAATTTCAAAATCGCAAATCACGATTTTCCATCCTAGGGTTATAATGCTCGGCAGTTTCATCCTATAACCGAAGGACTTATATGCTCAATAAAGTTTTATTCCACCGCTTTCCAAAATTGAAAAGCTGGCTTACCCGCTTGCAAT
>DQGV01000350.1 GCA_003524705.1 Anaerolineae bacterium
CTAAGAAGGATGGTTAATTCTGCTAAAGTTTATTTTGGTCTTCGTGGAGCAACAATTTATGAGGCAAATCATTTATCAAAAAAATTAGAAGTTAAAGCTAGTAGTTTTGATAAAGGGTTGCTTGATGAGAAAGAAGTGTCTTTTAGTGAGGATAGCCCCGAAGGTTTAACGGGGCATCTAATGATAGGAAAGGATAAAAATAATCATTCTTACTCAAATGGAATTGTTCATATTCATGATTATCGAAAGTACGAAGATGCAATGGACTATACCTATAAAGAAAAAGAAACCTTAGGGTCTTTAATAGGCATAAGATTTCCTTTAGGAATACCAGCTAGTGAAGCCATGGGTGTTCTTGTGGTAGCAGACGCACCTATTGTTCGAGCTGAAGGAGGGCGGACTTATGAAGATTCGTTAGGAGATCTTAAGTACCTCGCTCGAATAGCTAGCGAGTCTTTGCAGGTATTCGATGAAATAAAAAAATCTGACGATAATATTCTGACAGCAAATCACCATCAAATGCCAATTAATCAACTCCAAGAGACTATATCCCAAAAAGAAGTAGCATTAACTGCTGTTGAAAAAGAAAATAATCGATTAAAAATTTTACTATTTTTGATAATAAATGTTGTTTTGGGCTATCCTATTTGGAAAACTAATATTATCGAACAAAGTCTTGGTTTAGATGATTCATATTTTAATAAATCTTTAGTACAATTAACAGTAATCGGTGTTGTAATATTTCTAGTATGGGGAAATAAGATAGTTAGAAACAAAATTTGGAAAGATTCTGTTTTTACAAAAGCAGTTGAAGTAATATTAGCTATAATGACATTCATAATAACTGTGTTAGCTTTGTATGTAGCTTTAAGATGATGTATAAGGCTAAGGATTTTTCTCCCACCATCCCATCAACTCACTCAAAGCCAAACTCGGTGTCGCATCACCTTGCCTGCCTGAATTCCAAGTGACAATCAAATCTTTCTTCGCGCGCGTAATGCCCACATAAAACAAACGCAAACGTTCTTTGATATATCCAAGCCGCGAAACAAACGTCGCTTTGCCTTCTTCATACCAATCATATTCATTATTTGTTTCCAAAACGCGCAATTGCTCCAACGCTTCGGCTTCCAAATTCAATCCCTGACGAATAAACCATCGTTCCGAAATAAATCTGTCATTCGGCATGCCCGATGGAAAATCATAATTATTCACGCTCATCAAATACACACGATCCCATTCCAAACCTTTGGCGCGATGCATCGTCGTCACCACAACTTTTCCACGATGGCGTTCAGGGTCAAAACCAGAATCATCTTCCGAAAAACCGATGAAGCGCCGTTCATTTTTTGCAATCACCGCCAACTCCGCAGTCAACTCAGGCAAACGCCATTCATTGTGGTCATCCGCCGCTTTGCGCAACACCAACGCCAATTTATGTGCCAACGCCAAATCCGCTGCTTCAGTAAAAACATCTTGTGCCAACGTCAAAACCAATTGATCAATGGGAAGTGTGACCGCATTCAACCATCTCTGCACATAGACTCGAAAATCTTTTAATTCTTCGATGACTTGCTCCGCTTCATCCGCGCTTATGCTTGCCAGCCAATCTGATTCATTATCTCCGCTTCGGCTTGGTGCAATAAAATTTTCAACCTGTCCTATTCTTTGAATCAAACTGCTGACCACTTTTACAAATTCAGCTTTTTCAACTTCCTCACGCCAATCACGTCTCCACACTTCATACGCTTTGGATAATTTTCTCGCCGATTGTGGATCTGCTAAATAGGATAATAAATAATTCAACGAACCCGCCGCCGCACGTGTAGTTGACGTAGATGAAATTAACTCAATTACTTCTACATTTCTTTTTTTCAAAGCCTCAATCACTTCCACGCCACGTGTATTTCTTGGCACGAGAATTGCAATTGTCGGTTTGATTTCATCTTCCCCAAATGAATCCAAATAACTTTTGACAGATTTGGCGACATTCTCTAATTCTTCTTCGGGTGTAAATTTTCGGCTGATGAATTTAATCGCCTCAGGGTTATCAGGCGGGTTGACAGGTTCATAGCCTTCGGGAACAGCTTCTATATATGGAAGTGATAATGCTCCTCTTGCTTGTTCTTCGGGATGAGCATTCATCACCCAATCAATTAAATGATTTGCCAAGTTAATCACCGAAGGTTGTGACCTTCCTGATTCTGGCATATCCGCATTGGGATTTGTATTTATAAAATTTCTTAACAAATCAGGGTCAGCAGTTGTGAATGTTTCAAAGATAGCTTGATTTGGGTCACCCACACGAACCCAATTTCCGCCAACCCCGCTGGTCGAGTAGCGAAGCGTATCGAGACCAGAAGTTTCAAAATTACTTGTGGTCTCGATACGGTCTCGGCGATCGCCTCGACCACCGGATAAAAGTTCCAAAATCTTTTGTTGAGACAAACTCGAATCTTGCGCTTCATCTTCCAAGATAAATGGATAACGAAAACGAAGTCGCTCTAAAAATTCTTCATCGCTTTGAAGCAAGGTCAATGCCAAACGAATCAAATCGTCAAAGTCCACTGCACCACGATAAGCGAGTGCGCGTTGATAATCCGCATAAATGCTATAGCCAAGTTCCGCGAGAGGTAAAGGCGCAAATGAACTGTCGAGTTTGAGTCGCAGGCTTTCGGGAGTCAAGAGGCGGTCTTTTGCTGAACGGATAAAGGCATTTGCGAGCGAGTCAACTAAATCAGGAAGTTGAGAACGTTTGACCCAATCCTGTTTTGAATTATCAAGTGCGGGGTCAAGATAATCATTTAGTGAATTGGAAGCAAGCCACACATTGACAGACTCTTTGCGAATGAAAGCGGCTTCGCGTTCATCAATGATGCTGAAGCGTTCATCCAGCCCAACGCTGGCAGGTTTCTCACGGACAATGTCATGCGCGAGTCCATGCAACGTGCGCACGCGATATTTATACAACGCCTGAATTTTGTTATCAAAAAAACCTTTGATGCGATTCTCAAAATTATCAACCGCTGAATTCACCAACGTAACAATTAAAACTTCTTGCCCATCTTGCAATTCATTATTTTGAATCAATTGCGCCGCCAGCGCAGAGAGAATATGCGTTTTGCCAGCACCCGGCACCGCGGCAATACCAAGACGACCGCCATTATATTGGAGGATGTTTTGTTGCGATGGGCGAGGGGAGAAAACATACGACATATATTCTTAAATTATAGTCTGACAATATCAAAACAGCCACAGAAAATCTATGGCTGTTTTGATATTCTTAAATTATTTATTTTTATATAACAGGATTAATGCCCACTACCGGGTGTGATTTCACCATCAAAAATTTCGTGGTTAGCATCACCTTCTACAGATAAAAATCCTGCCAAGCCATGTTCGAGTCTTGAGAGGGCATGGTCAACTAAAATATAGTTTCCCGGAACTTCAAGGGTAAATTCAACCATGGTTGCTCCACCGGGCGGGACTAATGTGGTTTGCACATCGGTTAATGGAGCAGATGTGAGGGAGGCTTGGTCATAAACACGGTCAAAAATTTCGCCAATCACATGGAAGGATGAAGTAAAGTTTGGTCCACCAACACCAAAGAAGATGCGAACAGTCTCACCTACATTTGCACGAAGCATATGCGCTTCAGAGGTAAGAGCCATTGAAGCACCATTAAAGACAAAGTATTCTGGATTTTCATCAAGCAGTTTATCAATATTTTCAGTGAGTGCGCCTGCGGTTCCAAAGACTTGTGATGTATATAATTCGCCTTGCATCACATAAAACTCACGGTCAACAGGTGGTAAGCCGCCTTCAGGTTCGACCAATATAAGACCGTACATACCATTTGTCATGTGATGAGCAACCATTGGCGTGGCACAGTGATAGACAAAGACACCAGGGTTGAGTGCTTTGAAGGTAATCATTGTTTCGCCTCCCGGCGTGGTTTGAGTTGCTACTGCACCTCCGCCTGGTCCAGTCACTGCATGAAGGTCTATTGAGTGTGCCATCATACTATCTGGCAAATTCTTAAGGTGAAGTTCTACAGTATCGCCGACTCGCACACGTAAGAATGGACCTGGCACAGTTCTATTGAATGTCCAATACTTATATGTAGTTCCATCTGCAAGAATACCTGTTAATTCTACAGTTTCAAGTTCGATAACTACTTTTTGAGGCTCACGGTCTCCGATTGGGGCAGGAATATCTGTAGGGTTATGAACAATATCTACAGCATTTGGGTCAGCTGGACCTGCACTTTCAGTAAAGACTTGTGTAGTAGTTTGAGTGTAACCATCAGTAGAAGGTTGAGATGCTGCAACACCAGAACCAACAATTAATTTTCCTTCCATGCCCAATTGCCTATGGCCTGGAACCGCACAGTAATAAATAAATGTGCCTTCTTCTCCGGCGATAAACTCTATAGTGATACCTTCTGGTGTAGAGACATCTGCGGACTTAACATTAAATTCATCAACATAAAAATTATGAAGAACGCCATCACTGCTTTTCAGATGTATCTTCACGAGGTCGCCTGGATTAGCCTTTAGGTCTGGATTAACTTGCCCGTTGATATCACCACCTTCGCCAATGTATATCATTTTCCCGTTCTCAAACTTGGCATTAAGTGTATATTCTACGGTACTTGCGATGGCTCCTTTACCAACTATTAAAATTCCCCGCATACCAAGTCGCTTAAAATTTGTATCATAATATTCAAGTGAAGCATCATCATTAGGAACGGTGAATGTAAGTGAAGTAGTTTCCCCTTGTTTTTTAATTGTTGATGATTCGATTTTTAGGTCTGGAAAGACAATATTATGAGTTCCCCAACCGCTGTTTACGAGCATCACTGAGATACGTTCTCCCGGTTCTACTTTTAAAGAGGGGTTTACTACACCATTAATATCCCCATTCACCCCAACAAAGACAAATTGCCCATCCCGTAAGTCCGTCGTTAAGACAAATTCTTTCTTTACAGGAAGTTCACTTTTTGGAAAACAAGCACTCAAAAGTAACAGAACAAGTATTGTAGCCATAAATCTCTTAAGATAATTCATAGGATTCTCCTTATATTTGAACATCTAACACGACAGAATTTGTGTTAAATTCCGCTGGTTTGTTGTATCCTATGCCTAATTCCCTAGCCTGTCTTTGCGCTAGCGCAAATAAGAACGAAGGTTAGAAGATTAATAGTAAAAATTGGGTAAAAAAGTTCTTTTGGACGAAAAAAGCCAATCTACCTAAGCAGGTTGGCTTTTGAGGTATTTTAAGAGAATCAAACGATTAATATCTTAGGGTTTTGCCTCTCCCGAATCCACATCCACCATCATCACGGAAGTATCTACTGCTTCAAAATCACTGCCTGTTAGTACATCCAATAAATGAAGCATATCATTATCCCAGCGTTCATCAGGTGCGCCACTCACATACCAATTGGAACCATTATCTGCTAAAACAATTCCGTATGTCTTGAAGGCTTGCAAGATAACTTGCATTTCAGGTGGAAAACCTGAAATATCATAATCCGCTTTCAAACGGAATCTTGCTCCCATCGGCGGAATGCCATCTTGTGGGTCGGAGGTTTGATGTCTGGCGGGCCAAATGTAGCCTGCTGTTTCTTCGGCTGTGAATCGCAAGGCATGTTTAATTTCGCCTGTAACGATTTCATCATATCTAACGAGTCCGGGCAAAATTGGCAAACCTGCGGCATCAGCAGATGTCCATGTATCAGGGCGGAGTGCATTTGAATTTAGATCGAATATTGCGCCACTGCCGCCGAACCATTGTCCATTGTCAAAGTTAGCATCGAAGATTTCATATAACTTACAAGTATCTGTATCAAGCACAATGATGTGATGATCGCTACCAAATTCGATACTCGGATTATCAGGAATTGGGTATGGGTCTGTATCTGATTCATCGGGATAGTAGAACTCTGGTGAATAACTAGTCACACTTGAACCTGAAACTACGTCGTAGGGGATGCCAAGCAAACCACCTTCATATTCACCTGATCCAAAGTCCATGTGAAAGGCGTCGTCGCGGCCAATGCTGTCGATCCACATATCAGATTGAGGATGAGTCGGAAGCGAATCAATGGGTTTGTTCCAGTAATTGTTCGCTGGGAAAATTGGGCAACCAGCAATGGCTGGTACATCTGAAGAAATAACTGGTTCAGTCGAAACAATTTCAGTTATCTGCGGCTCAACAACCTCAGGTGTGGATTCAGCAGATACCCCAAAGTTACAAGCCAGCATGGAAATCAAAAGAACGGTGATTGCGCTAAGTTTTTTAAGATTCATTTTCCTCTTTTAAAGATTTTAATTGCCTACGAATAATAACAATCACTAAAGCAGTATTGATAAATGCACCGGGCAATGCCATTAGTGGTGGAAAACCAAATGGAAAAATTAAATATACTAGCCCAGAACTAATTTGAAACATCAAAGGTATAAACCATAATTCAGGTAACAAAATAGCGACTGCAAAAGATAAAATATCAGCAGGGTAAAAATAGCGGTCAAGCATTTTGGGTAATAGAAAAGGGACTAATGCTACACTTGCTAATGCAGTTAATGCAATTTTCTTTTGAGTGAAAGGTGGGTTTGCTTTCCAGTTAATCCATGCCCATGCCAACATGGAAATAATAAAGATTCCAAATCCAATTTCAAAGACGGGATGAAAATAATCATTCGGAATCACAAAATATAAATTAGGTGCATAACGAGCTAAGTTTTGAAATTGGCCTGCCTGCCCAACATACAAAAGAAAAATACTTTCCCAACTTCTGCCGAGAAATATAGTAGGTAAAGCAAATAAAATGTAAATAATGGGTGGGATAAAAAAATAATACCAATTAATCTTTTTCCATAAAAACATAATCCCTAAAAATGGTAATAGGAAAATAGCTTGCGCCTTGAATGAAAAAGCAAATCCAAAAGCAAGCATGGCGTGTAAAGGCTTTTCCTTTAATAAGAAATAGAAACAAACTAAAAGAAAACATCCATAAGCACTGTCAATTTGTCCCCAACCTGTGCTGTTGAATGCGACAGTAGGTAATAAAAGAAAAATAACAGTTAATAAATATGGCTTGTCATCATCAAACTTCAGGCGAGCAATTTTGAATATAGCGACAGCTGAAATAATATCGAACAAAGTTGGGATAATTTTCAAAGCATGAGCAGGTGTAATAAAATCAGAAACTAAAGTAAAAATCCACAGCAAATACAAATAGGCAGGTGGATAATTTGAAAAATCATCATCGGCTAAACCCATGACGCCGTTTTGTTTTAGAAAATCATACCAAGTCAGAATTAATTGATGGTCACCATTGGTTAAATCTAAAATCTGATAGCGAACAAATATCAGCAAGATAAAAAGAAAAATACTTAAAATAATAAGCGGCCGTTTGATTAACTCTTTCATCTTTATTCCTGACTTTGT
>DQGV01000206.1:0-172 GCA_003524705.1 Anaerolineae bacterium
GAAAGTTGAAAACCGACATCCCATAATACTAACGGATTTAGAAATGTCATGATTAATGCCACCGCACCAAGTGCATTGAGTCCATCATTGCGTCTACCAGTTTGTCTGCCCAATATAGAAATTGTACCCATGAGTGTGGCACGAAACACAGCGGCATCACCACCAACAAGAA
>DQGV01000206.1:387-7653 GCA_003524705.1 Anaerolineae bacterium
CAGCGGCATCACCACCAACAAGAAACATATAAAAAAAGATACCACATATAGCCAATATGGCACTCATTCGTTCGTTGAAAAAGTATTTGAAGGTTGCAAATAAAACACCGGCAATAATAGCAATGTTGAATCCAGAGATGGCAATGATGTGAGCCGTGCCAGTATTTTTGAAGGCTTCTTGTAATTTTTTGGGCAAACCCGTATCTACACCAAATAAAATGCCTGCAAACAATGAGGCTTCGGGGTCTTGAAATAAACGATATGTATTTTCAAGTAATTTTGACTTTAGTTTATAAATTTGAGTTGAGATGATGTTTCCGTTGTTGCCGGGCAAGCGAGTCACTTCTGATTTGGTGACGTAAGAATAAATACTTTGACGGGCGAGATAATCTTTGTAAGAGAAATCCTCATTCTCAGGTGGCGTTTGCAATTGTCCCCGAATTCTGAGGCGTTCACCATATTCATAAATTTGATTTGGGAAAACGCGCACGAGGATGAATCCATCTACGGGAAAATCACCGTCGCCTGTATCCACCGCTTCGACTCTTAACGTCAAGTTGGTATATGTATCTCGATAGTCTGCTGGTTCGACTAAGTACCCCGTAATGAGTAATTCATAATTTCTATCGTTATAAAAGGCAATATGAAAAGCATCTATATTCGGCTGGCGGAATTGATAATACGCAGAACCGAGAAATAAAATTGTCGGGAGAAAAAAGTAACGAGCAACAAGTGATGAGTAATGAGTAAAACGTGAGCGAAGAAAGAAGGAAAGAGGAAAGAGGAGAATTGAAATTAAAATCCATGCCCATGTGGGGAGTGAGATTACGCTTGCGAGGATGATTCCTAGTATGAAAGATAGTGAAATCCACAGTAAGGGCATGAGAGGATTTTATCCTAATGCCACATCTAAAACCATCATAATTACAAAGCCTAACATTGCTCCGCCTGTTGCAATGTGAACATCTTTATTATCAATTTGTGATTCGGGAATCAGTTCTTCAATCACCACATAAATCATTGCGCCGGCGGCAAAAGCAAGTGCATAAGGCAATAAAGGTTTTATATAAATCACTGCAACAGCTCCTAAAACACCCGCTACTGGCTCTACTACACCGGATAATTGACCATACCAAAAACTTTTTAGTCGGCTCATACCGGCTCTGTGCAATGGCGCGGCAACAGAAGTACCTTCCGGGAAATTTTGTAAGCCAATGCCAATGGCTAAAGCAACCGCTCCAGCAAGTGTTGCGGATGAATCAACCTGCAAAGCACCAAATGCCACCCCAACTGCTAATCCTTCTGGAATGTTATGTAAAGTAATTGCTAAGACCAACAAAATACTTTTTTGCCATTTTGTTTTAACCCCTTCTGCTTTTTCAAGTGGAAAGCCAACATGCAAATGCGGCAAAATTTTATCTACTGCCCATAAAAATAAACCACCAAGTATAAAACCAACAGCGGCTGGTAACCAAGCAGGCACATTACTTTGTTGTGCCATTTCAATGGATGGTGCTAATAATGACCAAAAACTGGCGGCAATCATTACACCAGCGGCGAATCCGAGCATGCCATCTAAAAATCTTTTGTTGACGTTCTTAAAGAAAAAAACAAGGCTTGCTCCCAAAGCAGTTACAAACCATGTGAAACATGTTGCTAAAAATGCCTGCCAGATTGGATTTAAGTCAGCGAACCATTGCATAATATTTTTCCTCTCATTTAATTATACAAGATTGAATCAAATCCATTTTTGATTTTGAGGGGTTATATACAACATGACAAACTTCCTCTTTCCAATTCTAGGTTATCTCTTCGGTTCGCTTCCATTTTCAATTTGGATTACACGCTTCGTCAAAGGTGTAGATGTGCGTGACGCGGGGTCTGGTCACGCCACGACGACGAATACGATTCGGCAAGCAGGCTTTGGTTGGGGTGCATTGGTTTTGATTTTAGACATCGCCAAAGGATTTATCCCAACGTATTTGGCGGTTTTATATTCCGGTGAAGTTTGGGTCATTGCATTAACTGCTACCTTTGCAGTTGTTGGGCATTGCTGGACGATTTTTGCAGGTTTTCGTGGCGGAATGGGGTTGGCAACTTTTGGTGGTTCGTTATTAGCGACTACACCTTTCGCGTTTTTGATTTGTTTGGCTTTGTTAATATTTTTGGTTCTGACAGTTCGTCATTCAGCACGAGCAAGTGTCTTTGCTGGAATTTTATCTGCCCCTGTGTATAGTACAGTGGTAATAAAATTTCGCAATTCCATATTGTCTTGTAGATAATTCTGATATACAATTTCATAACTTATGAAAGCACTTAACTGCCCCAACTGCGGAGCAACCGTCCCAGAAAAATCTATTAAAGCATCAGACTTAGTTGCGTGTGAATTTTGTGGAACCACCTTCCGCATTTCAAAAACCTTGACTCCCGAACCTGATATGGGTGACTTAATGCTCGGTGCTGATTTTAGTAATAACGTGATGCCAGGTTGGGAAGTGATGAATAAAGAATTACTAACATTTCATAAAGGCAATCCTCCTGAAATGCGCGGAAGCTATAAAGCCAATAAGAAGTCTTATTATGTTTTACAAAGTTCTGGCTTTTTGGATGACTTCGATGCAAGCATCAGCATGAAGTTCACGGATGGTAATGAAGGTAAGATTCGCGCCGGGTTTTATCTACGCTTCACGCCAGATGGCGGCGGGTATGCGGTTTTAGTATCCGCGATTGGTTCATACACCATTGGTTATTATGTAAAAGATACAACACCAACAAATGAATTAGTGTGGAAAGATTTAATTGCTTGGTCAAATCATACTGCTTTGAAAACTGGTATGAACCAGACGAATCGTTTGCGAGTGATTTGTCATGATACGAAATTTCAAGTCTATTTAAACGGCGTACTAGCAACTTCCTTCAAAGATGAGCGTTTTAAGACTGGCAGATTATATGTAGCTGCAGTTCCAAGTGAAAATTCAGATTTAGACATCACATTCTCTGACCTGCAATTACGAGAAGTTATTAAATAAAAAAACGTTCCTTATAAGGAGCGTTTTTTTATGCACAAATTTATGGAGTACTATCTTCTTCTAAAGAACGATTATTCAATGGTTGAACTGGGCGGTTATTTCCTTCTTCAAAGATAGATTCCAATGTACTTAACTGCTCAGAAGATAACTCCACCGGTATAGTCATTAACAACCAACTGACACCTTCTGAACATGGCGGCGTAGTAAGTGAGCCAC
Source organism: Anaerolineae bacterium (assembly GCA_003524705.1). The sequence continues at coordinate 3,633 of DQGV01000206.1, forward strand.
TGTAACGAAATGTAGTTTGTATACTTGGTAATAAATCATTGGCATTGATAGTCACTCCTGCATCTTCTACATCAGACTTTTCAGAAGGTAAATTATTGATGAATGGATTCAATGCAGAATTCTCTCTTCCTTCTTCCAACAAAATACCAACTACCGCTAATGCACCATCTTCATTTTTGTGAACAATGTGCAATTCGGCGGGAAATTCTTTTCCATCAATTGTATGTTCACTTGGCGCATGATAATGAAATTGAAGTACATCATAACGAACTGAATCTAACTCGATATAACTACCCGCATCATAATTGACCTGAACTGTGTGCCCGTTGTTGAAAATATTCACTTTGCTTGATTCATAGTGAAAGACAATGCTTGCTAAATCTTGTTCACTCGTTGCAGAAATATCAATGGGTGATTGATGTGTACCCGTTCCACAAACTGCATAAGAAGCATCTAACTCTCCCCAATGTTCTGGACCTTCTTCACCTTCATACGTCCAATGTGGCGGCGTTGATTCTGTTTGTTGTGGCGCACAAGCCATAAATATAAAAATAAATAACAATACCCATATTCTTTGACGAAGTTTCATAATATTCTCCTTCTGTATATTTTATTCTTTACATAAACACATTTCCCTTTCACTTACTTTACATCTTGATTTGTTAGTCTTTTATTAACCTGCCCCTTCGTTTAGTTGCGGATTGGTCTAATTGGTCTTATAGTCAAACAAATCTGACTTGTCAGACCTTTGACCTTTTAGACCATTAAGACCTTTTAGACTAGTTAGACCAATTAGACGAGGAGACTACCTTATGCACTACGGCTGGTGGATGTCTATGAAACAAGGGGATGAAAAGCCTACCATTACAAGAGAACTTTTATTACGTGTATTAACCTATGCACGCGGATATTGGTGGCATATCGGCGGGATGCTTGTGACAATTTTATTGACAACGGCATTGTCTTTGCTCACGCCTTTAATTTTCCGCAACATGATTGACGTTGTAATTCCCAACAAAGACATTAATGGCTTGATGTTATTAAGCCTTTCATTGCTTTTGATTCCCGCACTCACTGGCGGAATCAATGTGATTCAACGTAGGTTAAATTCAACCGTTGGCGAAGGCGTGATTTATGATTTACGTTCCAGTTTATTTTCAAAATTGCAACGCATGTCATTGAGATTTTTCACCAACACAAAACCTGGTGAATTGATGAGTCGCCTCAACAGTGACGTGGTCGGTGCACAAAATGCAATTAGCAACACCATTGTAAACATCGTCACCAATTTTATTGAAGCGATTGGTTTGTTAATCGTCATGCTCACATTGGAATGGCGATTAACGCTCGTTAGCATTTTAATTCTTCCATTGTTTATCATCGCCGCCCAAAGGCTCGGAAATATTTTAAGAGACATTGCCCGCGCATCGATGGAAACGAATGCTCAAATGAATGCGCACATGAATGAAACGTTAAACATCGGTGGCGCATTGCTTGTTAAATTATTTGGTCGCACAATTGAAGAAGAAAATAGATTTCGCCAACGTGCCGCCAATGTTCGTGATATTGGAATTCGTCGTGCCACAATTGGTTCAACATTTTTTGTTATTTTTGGCTTAGTCAGTGCAGTGGGTACTGCACTCGTCTATGGTCTTGGCGGATATTTCGTTATCACCGATGTTTTCACTGTTGGTACCATCGTCGCGTTTGGTTCGTATCTCGGAAATTTATATGGCACGTTGCAAGGTCTGGCTGGCGCGCCTGTTGAATTTTCAACCAGCATGGTTTCGTTTGAACGTGTCTTTGAAGTGATTGATTTACCACAAGACATTGAAGAAAAAGAAAATGCAATCGAATTAAAAAATGTAAATGGCAAAATTGAATTTGATAATGTTTCTTTCAACTATCATATTGATTCAAAAAAATTATTGAAAGATGTTAAACGCTATGGCAGAACGCAAGATGTAGGTGCTGTTTTGTCTTTGTCAGATAAAAAAGCTGATGATAATAAAAAAGATGAAGATCCCGCTTCAGACTCAGGGACAGTTGATTCTGCATCTCAAGCACGAGATGTCGCTTTAGAAAATATCACCTTCACCGCATCGCCTGGACAATTAATCGCTTTAGTTGGTCCATCAGGTGCAGGTAAAACCACAACCACATATTTGATTCCAAGATTATATGACCCAACGGATGGAGTCATTCGCATTGACGGGCATGACCTAAAAGATGTAACTCTTGATTCACTATCACATTCAATCGGCATGGTGACTCAAGAAACATATCTCTTCCACGACACGATTCGCACAAATTTGACTTATGCAAAAATGGATGCAACCCAAGCAGAAATTGAATCCGCCGCCAAAGCCGCCAACATCCACAACTTCATCATGGACTTACCTGATGGCTATGACACAATCGTTGGTGAAAGAGGCTATCGTTTAAGTGGTGGAGAAAAACAACGCATTGCACTTGCACGTGTCATTCTCAAAGACCCACGCATTTTAGTTTTAGATGAAGCCACAAGTCATCTTGATAGCGAATCCGAATCCCTGATTCAAGAAGCCTTGAAACGAGTCATGGCTGGAAGAACATCTATCGTCATTGCACATCGCTTATCCACAATCCTCGCCGCTGATTTAATTTTGGTGATGGATAAAGGAAAAATTGTTGAAAAAGGTACACACGATGAGTTAATCGCTATGAATGGCTTGTATGCTCAATTATATGAAACGCAATTTAGAGGGGAGAAGGTTTAGAAATATTAATTAGGCTGTTTATATAGAACAAAACTAGTTATTGTTTCTCCACAAATAGGACAATAATATTCATACCATATTTGTGAAGTGTTAAAAGTACCAGTAGAGTTAACTGCCGGAGTTGCAGTACCTGCAACAGTACCAGACGGTAAAGGGTTGTGGGAGTCACTTCGTAAAAGCATTATATTTTCACACTTCGGGCAATGTAGATAATCTTGGTGGATGGGAATTGTCATTTTTATTTCTAATCATTAAACGCTTAAATCAAACAGTTTCGAAACTTGATGAAAATCAACTTTGCGAGCCGACTCATAACCACTTGGTACTTCTATAAGTACACCGAATGTTTCCTCTTCAAATGGAAGATTTCTATAATTATTTAACAAATAGTATGCTGCTCCTGCTGTTCCATCATCACCTAAGCCCGCAATAACTATTATAGTTTTATTCGGATGGTATTCATCTTTGAGTTTTAGAATTACGGCATAATCAATATCTGAACTGTCACGACCTATAGAGCGGTTAACACCTTTGACAAAATTAAGTCCAGATTTATTGCTTTTAATTTCAGCATTAGCTTCAACTATTATGCTGTAGTTCAACTCAAAACGGAAATAAGTGTTTTGGAATTTAGCTAGTATTTCACGGGTTTTAGAATTATGTGCTCCAATGCAAATAATGCTTCGATTCCAATAATCTAGCATTTGTTCACTATCTTCAACAGTAATTCTTGTTTTTCCTTTGGTTGATTTCTCAATAGCCTGATAAACATATGAAAGCGCTATTGCATCTCCTTTACCATAAACATATTGAGAACCAACGATTATGGGTTGGGATAAACGTTTTGGATCATTTCTATATAACTTTGAATGTTCTAAGTCATCAAGTTGCCTTCGCCAAGCTGAAATGTAAATCCAGCTATCTTCTTCAGAAACGGTACCTAAAACTCTAGATAATGGGTTGATAAGACGAATAGTTTGAAATGCCTTTTGTCCAAAGTCAACAAATATTTCAGCAAAAACACCAACAAATGCACCTAATAGTAAAAGAAAGAACCCAGAAACATCTTTCTGAAGAGTCAGAAATAAAATCATTCCCACAACAAATCCTATCAGAATACCTGTAGACATTCTTGTGAGAAAGTTTTCAAAAAAAGTTGAAATTTTTTTTAGATAAAATTTTAAGTTATCCATAAAGGAAAATATTATAGCATTTCTAGAAAAAATCACCTCTTGACAACTTACTAACTAGTAAGTAAAATC
>DQGV01000139.1 GCA_003524705.1 Anaerolineae bacterium
GAATACATCAAAGCCATGCAAGAGGCATTACAAGAATCCAATTTAGATGAAGAAGCCAGGCTCATCAATCGCATCATTGACGAACAACGCGATGCAGACCGCCGCTTGAAACAATCGTTTGAAGATTCGATTGTGGGCATGGTCACTGAAAAATTAGATGAAGGGCACGAAACATTAAGTGAAACATTTGAAGAAGCCCTCAACAACTTAGCAGAAGAAGCCTCTTCCGAAATTGTGCAAGCCGAACTCGCCGCTATGCGAGAAGCTCTGCAAGAGTTTACTGAAAGAATTGCTGAAAAATTAGGCTTATCTACATCTTTAGAAACAATTGCTGAAGATTATCGTGAAGTAGAAATTAGCGGGCAAACTCCGCAAGGTGTTTTGAATAACTTACTTTCTCGTTACCCAAAAACAAACGAAATCAAAGGATAGTTTGTTTTTGAAGGAGTCACTATGACTGATGCAAATGTCAATATTGTTCCGCCAAAAGATGGAAACAATGGAACCAACACAACGCCTGAATCTGTATCGAATGCTTCACTTGTAGAAGTAAAGCCTGTTGCTGTTCCAGAGAAAAAAGAAGAGACCGAGAAACCTGTATCACTCCCCGCCTCTGTTGCCGAGGTGAAGCCTGTTCCACAAAATGAGACATTAATCAAAGCCCAAAAAGAGTCAAGACAGCTTCATCCAGAAACCCGCCCGCATGCTTTTGTGGTGATGCCTTTCGGAAAAAAGAAAGGTGCGGATAATCAGCCTTATGATTTCAATGTTATCTATCGAACTTTAATCAAGCCTGCACTTGAAGATGCTGGCTTTGAACCATTCCGCGCTGATGAAGAAACTTCCGCAGGTGATATTCTGACAGATATGTTTCAAGAACTTTTATTAGCAGATATGGTGATATGCGATTTAAGCATTGATAATGCCAATGCTTTTTATGAATTGGGTATCAGGCATGCCCTTAGAAAAAGAGGCGTGGTACACATTCAAGCTGGGCGTGCTTATATGCCGTTTGACATCTTCAACGTGCGCACACTTCCGTATCACATCACTCCAGAAGGAATCCCCGACCCTGCTTATATCCGCAGTGATATTAGTGCTATCTCGCGCATGGTGCGAGATACATGGGCATCCGATAAAGATGCCGTGCATAGCCCAATTTACAACTTGTTAACTGGCTTGAAAGAGCCTAATCGAAAAAGCCTGCATACTCCGCTGGCAACAGGTTTCTGGCGCGAATATAACGAATGGCGTGAGAAAGTAAACATAGCCCAAAGACAAAAACATATTGGCGATATTCTTTTGCTCACAGAAGAAATTCGCAACCCGCTTATTCGAGAAGAAGCGATTAATGAAGTTGGACGCGCGTTAGCAAACTTAGGTAGAAATGAATTAGCCTTAACGCAATATCGAAAAGGGATTGAAGTTAATTCATCAAATGTAGAATTTCGGCGTGAAGAAGCGTTTCATCTAAATCGTATTGGTCGAGTGGATGAAGCCATTATTAAGATTGAAAATATCCGTGTAGATTTTCCGAACGATAGCAAATCTATCACGTATTTGGGGCGCATTTATAAAGAAATGTGGACGTCAGCTTGGAAACAAATCCGCGATAAAAATAAACGCCTCAAATATGCCTTCGATTCATATCACTGGTTGATAAAGTCTATTGATATTTATATGAAGGGCTTTCAAATTGATCTGAATGATTATTACCCTGGTATTAATGCTTTCACACTTTCCATGATAGTCCTTCATCTTGCCGATAAATTTGGCAAAGGCAAATCCGTAGACCCTGATATTAACCGCATTCGCAAGCAAATAGCCAGCCTACGAAATACTTTGGTTTTCGGTTTAGAAAGCAAAATGCAGATTGAATCTGAAAAAACAGATTATTGGACATTAATTTCTTATGCCGAATTGAAACTGCTCACAACCAATGACTTAGACACTATTATTCGGACGTATAGAAAATCTATTACGGCATCAAGACGAAATTTATTTTTCCTGTATTCTTCCTTAGCCCAATTAGAAATTCTAAAAGATTTAGGCATGCGCACAAAATTTGTCAATGCCGCTATTCAATTGATTAGAGAAGAAATTCAACGAGTAGATAGTGGTGACCAACATATTGCTTCAGAAGAGAAAAAGAAAGGTAAAGGAAAACAAGTAAATGGTCGTGCTATTTTATTTACTGGTTACATGGTAGATTATAGTGGCAAAGAAAAGAAAACCTTGCCACCTGAGAAAGAGAATGAATTACGCCAAGAGATTCGTAAAAAAATAGAAAAAATGCACCCAACTCCGAACGACCGTGCTTTCTTAAGTGGGCTTTCGGCGGGAAGCGAAATCATTTTTGCTGAAGTGTGCATTGAATTAGGGTTAAAGGTCAAAGCCTATTTACCGCTTGCAGAATCTGCTTATGTGCGTGAGTTTATTTCACCTGCTGGAGAAGGCTGGGTAGACCGCTTCTATAAAGTCCGAAACCACCCATTCGTTGATGAAATCAATCATGTAGAAGCACTGGGTCAACCTAAAGAAGGGGATGATTTATATGAGCGCAACAATCGCTGGGCATTGTATTCTGCTATGGGGCGCGGTGGCATAGAAAATGTGCGCTTAATTGCCGTTGCAAGCGAAACCGTAAATTCACGTGACCGCGATATTCGTTTAGCAAAACATATGATTGAACTGATGCGTGATGTAGGTGGTGTGATTGAATTTATCAATCCATCAAAGTATATTTACAACGTAATTGATAATGCACTCGCAAGCCTCATGCAAGAGCCAATATCTACACTTAAGCCCTCTGATGCAAAAGCACTGATGAAAAAGATTCATCCAAAAAAATAAAATATCTAGCAATTTTGTAAAAGACAAAATGAGACTCGTTATTCAACGAGTCTCATTTTGTCTTTTACTTTTTCATTGGGATATGCCCAAATTTCTCCACGTATTCCTTTGGCGAGATGAAAATCTCCAGCCCGCACAGTTTCTGGTCCTTCTAATGTTTCAATCGTCACCTTTTGATCTGCATCACCTTTTGTGATTTCCACAAGTGGCACTAACATCACCACTGCTCTTTTAATGCAAACTCCCGGTTCAGTCATCATATAAGTTTTATCAAAAATTTCAGGGTCTATGGGCCAAACATCATCAGGCGCATCTATTTCACTGATGAGCATATCTCCTCTTTTAGCAGTAAGGGTTGCCCCCCACGGAGTTTTCACTTCAAGGGTTTGCGGTTCGTTTGGTCCCGGCAAAAACGGCTTGACCTTCCGTATGGAAGTATTGCGATACGGTTTGAAGTTCAATGTATCTAAAATAGGGCTATCAGAAGTTAAAACAATCGGCTCGGTCATAAGCTATTTTTGAGTCGATGGAAACCAGCGTTTTATATCTAAGCGATTTCTGAAATACACAATTGCCAACACCACAAGCCCAATTATATAAACCCACGTTCCTAAATAGGTGAAGGTATAACCT
>DQGV01000425.1 GCA_003524705.1 Anaerolineae bacterium
GTTGCTGGGCGATTTTATTGCATCGGTTGGTGCAATGGCTGGCGCAATTTATTTTTGGTATGAATACTTACTATACAACTTAATCGAAAGCGGTCTTCCACAAGGCAGAGCAGAACGGCTCATTCAAATTGATGTACCGTTTTGGTTTTATCTTTTACCTTTGGTTTGGTTATTGTTGATGATTGAGTCCTATGATGTGCACACCGCAGGTGACTGGCGTAAAACGTTACGTGGCATTGCTGTTGCGCCAATTGTGGGCTTATTAGGTTACTCTCTGATTTTTACATTTAACACCGACCCAAACTCTCTGCCACGTATTGCAGTGGGTGCATTTCTCGTCCTCGCCTCTTTCTTAACTTTAGCTTGGCGCGCCGCCTTTATCCGAATCTACACCTCATCAGGGTTAACGCGCCGTGTGTTAATTGTGGGCGCCGGGAAAGCCGGGCGTTCTTTGGTAGATGCCTATCGAAAAATTTCACCACTTCCTTTTCAATTAATCGGCTTTATTGATGATGACCCCGCCAAGAAAAAATATTCTTATCAAAATTACTCTGTCATTGGTGATAGCGAACATTTATTAGACATTGTAGATGAGTATCGAATTTCTGATGTGGTCGTAGCGATTAATGGCGAAATTAAAGGCGAGACCTTTCAAACTATATTAGATGTGCAAGAACAAGGCATCGAAGTGATGCGAATGCCGATTCTGTACGAAGAATTGACTCAACGTGTACCAATTGAACATCTCGAATCAGATTGGGTCATTCGCTCATTTGTTGACCAAGTACGCGTCAGCGCGATGTATGAATTATCAAAACGTTTAATGGATATTTTGGGTGGAGTTCTCGGCACAGTTATTTTTGTGATTTTGCTTCCATTCATATCATTGGCTATTGTATTAGAAACTGGTTTTCCTATCTTTTATTCTCAGCCACGTTTAGGGAAAGGCGCAAGCTTATTTAATATTTATAAATTTCGCACAATGAAACAGAATGCTGAAGAAGATGGAATTAAGAATGCACAAGAAAATGATCCGCGCGTAACTCGTGTGGGCAGTTTTTTGCGTAAAACTCGCTTAGATGAAATGCCTCAATTTTGGAATGTATTACGTGGTGAAATGAGTCTGGTAGGTCCGCGGGCTGAAAGACCCGAGTTAGTAGCAGAATATCAAAAACAAATTCCGTTTTATAGGGCAAGGTTATTAGTAAAACCAGGTCTTACAGGTTGGGCACAAATAAATTATGGTTATGTTGCCACAATTAAAGAAACTGTAGTCAAACTTGAATATGATTTGTACTACATCAAACACCGTACTTTGGGCATGGATTTTAGTATTGTGCTTCGGACAATCGGTACTGTGATCAGAAGGACAGGTAGATAAATGAAATATCTAATCACAGGCGGAGCGGGCTTCATCGGCTCACATATTGCAAATACACTTTTGAAAAGTGGAAAAGAAGTTCGCATCTTTGATAATTTTTCTTCAGGCAAACGAGAAAACTTACAAGATTTAGATGTTGAAATCATCGAAGGTGATTTAAGAAATGATGACGATGTCAATAAAGCCGTCAAAGGCATTGACATTATTTTCCATGAGGCTGCATTTGTTTCAGTTCCTGAATCAATGGAAAAACCGCAGGAATGTTTAGATGTCAACGTGACGGGAACGTCGAAGTTGTTTGAATCAGCTCGCAGGTCAGGGGTGAAGCGTGTGGTAGTTGCATCCAGTGCCGCAGTGTACGGAGACTCGGAAGCCTATCCATTATCAGAGGACACACCGTTGAAACAATTATCTCCTTATGCAGTTTCAAAACGAATTGACGAAATGTATGCAGAATTGTTCACCAATCAATTTGGTTTGGAAGTTGTGGCATTGAGGTATTTCAATGTCTATGGTCCGCGCCAAAGACCTGACTCAATGTATGCTGCAGCTGTACCAATTTTTATTCGCCACATTTTAGATAACAAACCAATCACAGTGTATGGTGATGGCGGACAAACGCGCGATTTAGTCAATGTAAAAGATGTTGTGCAAGCGAATTTATTAGCATCGGAACATCCAAAAGCACCGGGACAAATTTTCAATGTTTGTACCGGCATCGAAACAAAATTATTAGACTTATTAGATATTCTTTACGAAATTTTCCCGAATGCCCCCAAGCATGTTCATGCAGAGCCACGTGCTGGTGATATTTATCGTTCCATCGGAACGCCGAAAAAAATTATGGATACTTTAGGTTTCAAGCCACAAGTTTCGTTGGCAGATGGTTTAGCAGAAGCCGTGGAAGTAATGCGTAATTCGTAACTCAATGTCCTCTCGCACTCACATTCGCAATCGTTTTGTCTTAATTGGTGATATCGCCCTCATCATCGTTTCGGTGTTGGGCAGTTTCGCTTTAAGACTCGATGTGAGCCAATTGCCGTTTTATTTCCCGGCAGTTTTGATAATGTGTGCTGTTGCATTGATTGTAAAAATCCCAACCTATTATTTCTTTGGTTTATATCGCCGTTTGTGGATGTACGCCAGCACCAATGAATTGCGATTAATCACCATTGCTGTCACAACCGCTTCTGTCTTGACCTCTGGCTTGATGTTGCTACTGATTGCATTTGACTTGATCAAGCCTGGTATGCCACGTTCTGCTTTAGGCATTGACTGGTTAATTTCCTTAATTCTCATCGGCGGTTCACGTTTTGCATTGAGAATCCTTGCTGAACAAAATAATAATTTAAGCAATGGAAAAACTCGCCATGCTTTGATTCTTGGAGCAGGTGATGCAGGCGCATTGGTTGTGCGCGAATTACAAAAATCATCTCAATTGAATTTAATTCCCATTGGTTTTTTAGATGATGACCCTGCCAAACAAAATCATCAGATTTATGGCGTTTCAGTGATTGGAAAAATTGAACAATTAGAAAAAACTTTAGATACCAAACAAGTAGATGAAGTTATCATTGCAATTCCTTCCGCACCTGGCAGAATTATTCGCTTGGTCAATGATGTGTGTAGAAGAAGAGGCATTACATCACGGATTATTCCCGGAATTTATGAATTAATCGGTGGGAAAGTCAGTGTGAATCGTTTACGCGAAGTAGATATTACCGATTTGCTTCGCCGTGAGCCCGTAAAAATTGATGATCAATTAATTGGTTCAATTCTCACGAACAAGAGAATCTTAGTCACTGGTGCAGGCGGTTCAATTGGTAGCGAAATTTGTAGACAAGTTGCGCGTTGGAATCCAAGCCAATTAATTTTATTGGGGCATGGTGAAAATAGTATCTTTGAATCGTTTATGGAGATTAAAGAAGATTTTGCTTCATTGACTATTCATCCAGTCATTGCCGATGTGCGTGATAAAAATCGTATTGAAGAAATTTTCAAAACTTATCAACCTGAAGTTGTATTTCACGCCGCCGCACATAAACATGTTC
>DQGV01000484.1 GCA_003524705.1 Anaerolineae bacterium
CATCAGGGATAAAGAATCCAAGAATGCCCATAGCAATACATGAAAGACCAGCAATGATGAACCACGGTTGAATTCCGAAACTATCTGCAAATGGACCTGCCACAATCAATGCAATCGGTGAAACTAACATAGCCGCACTCATAATGAATGCAAAGACACGTCCTTGCATTTCAGGTTTAATTACGGATTGTAATGTCGCTCCATACGAACCATTGATGATAGGAAGTAAAAGTCCCATTGAGGTATTAGCAATCAAAGCAATAATAAACATATTAGGTTTAACCAAACCGACAATGACTGTTGTAAGACCCATCAATGCCAAACCTGTTTGAGCCGTGACCACTTTTTTCTTGAATCCGCCCCACACACCGAGGATGACTCCGCCAAGAATATTGCCGAGGGCAAACAGAGCCAGCCACAATCCAAGTTGAGAAGCGTCACCGTCAAAATGATTCTTAATCAAAAGTGGAGTCAAAGGTTCGGTGGCAGTATAAAAAAAGTTAATCACCATTACTAAACCTAATAACATCACGAGTCCGCGCCAAGCCATGATGTAACGAAAACCTGCCGCGAAATCTTGCCAAAATGTTGAAGGCTCACTTGAACTTTTTTCAGGTTGTGGAATTTGAAAAAACAATAAAATGACGATGGCAAGAACGGCAGTGGAAACATCAATATAAAGAATGCCTTGCATAGATAACACTTCAAGCAAATATGCACCTAACGGCGCGGAGATAATATTCAAGCCACCATGTAAGGCTTGATTGAAGCCTTGCACGCGCGCGAGTTGGTCTTTGGGAACAAGCAGAACAACCGATGCGCCAAATGCGGATTGATGAAAGCCACCTGCCACTGCACGAATAAACAAAGCGGCATAGATATGCCAAACTTGAATCAAGTCAGAAACAAAAAGAAGGGCGAGGATAAATGTAGCAATTGCAACAGTCGCATCTGCGGCGATGAGAAGTAATCTACGATTACCTCTATCTACCCATGTCCCAATGAAAGGTGAAAGCAGAACTGTTGGCAATAAACCCATCATAGATGCGATGGCAAGTGTGGTGGCTGAATTTGTTTCTCGTGTGAGATACCAAATAATGGCGAACTGCACCAATTGACTGCCAAGCAGAGAAAGTGCTTGACCCGTCCATAAGGTATAAAAACGCTTTGCCCAATTTTGATTTGTATTTTCCATGCGATGAACCGCCTTTGTAAATTGAAGTTTATGAATAATATAACATCCCTCTGCTTCTGAAACCCTACTAAAGAAGGATATTTGAATAGTATGAATTTGAGTATGGTTGTTGTCAGAAATAGCGGTTAAATCATATTGAAAAGAGCAAGAATCGGGTCGTATAAGTTTTAGCAATCCGATACAATCTCAAAAGATATTGTTAAACTCATAAAGGAGCAAAATTGAAAACAAAACATTGGATTGTCTTTATTCTTTTAGGTATTATCTGGAGTTCATCTTTTCTCTGGATAAAAATTGGCGTGCAAGAAGTGGGACCGATGTCCTTAGTTGCGTTTCGCATGTTATTCGGTGCATTAACCGCAGGTGTGATTGCATATTTCCAAGGCATCCCCTTTTCACGAGATTGGAAAGATTGGGGCATTTTTGCGATTTTTGGTCCACTAAGTTTAGCAATTCCCGTTTTCTTGATTTCATGGGGCGAACAAACCATTGATTCAGCAGTCGCTTCCATTCTTAATGCCACAGTTCCATTATTCACTCTTATCATCGCCCACTTTTGGATAAGTGATGACAGAATCACATTTCAAAAAACATTAGGTTTATTAATCGGCTTTGCAGGCGTAGTGATCTTGATGAGTAAAGATTTAATCGCCAGCCAACACGCTTCCATCATCGGGCAAGTGGCTGTGATTCTGGCATCTTTGTTTTATGGATTAAGTGCCGTCGGTATCAGAAAATATACGACTCACATCAACAACGTCATGCGCGGAGTTGGTTTATTAACCACGTCCGCAATTTTGATGTGGATCGTTGGACCAATATTTGAAAGACCATTTGAAATTCCACAATTACAAATCACATGGATTGCCGCATTATGGCTCGGCATTTTAGGTTCAGGCTTAGCCATGATTATGATGTATTATCTCATTCATGAAATTGGTCCCACACGCGCATCATTGGTCACCTATTTATTTCCAGTGGGCGGCGTATTGCTCGGCGTTATTTTTCTTAACGAACAACTCTCATGGCAATTAATTGCAGGTACAATACTCATCATCTTAAGTTTAGTAGTAGTCAACTATAAAAAGAAAACTGCATGAGTGAACATAAATCAGGTTTTGTAGCCATTATCGGAAAACCAAATGTTGGTAAATCAACATTAATCAACGCATTGTTGGGTCAAAAAATTGCGGCGGTTTCACCACGTCCGCAAACTACACGCGTGCGTCAACGTGGAATTCTCACTTTGCCAAACGCCCAAATTGTTTTTGTAGATACGCCTGGTTTACATAAATCAAAACATAAACTTGGCGAGTTTTTAAATCAAGAAGCACAAGAAGCCTTAGATGGTGTGGATTTAATTATCTGGCTTGTGGATTCATCTACTTCCCCAACTGATGAAGATAAGTCAATCGCTGACTTATTAAACAAACTTTCGCGTCGGACTCCGCTTCTGCTTGTGTTGAACAAAACAGACATTCTCCAAGCTGACGATGAGTCTGCGCGTGAAGATGAATATAAAAATTTATTGAGCAAGGCTATTACTGTCTTGAAAGTCTCTGCATCGAAAAGGCTCGGGCTAGGAGAAATGATCGAGAAACTGATTCAACTCCTCCCCAAGCGTGAAGCGGAATATCCTGAAGAACAAATCACAGATTTGTATGAAAAAGAAATCGCCGCTGATTTAATCCGCGAGGCGTGTTTGTTAAAGTTGCGTGATGAAGTGCCGCATAGTTTGGCGGTGCGCTTGGATGAATTCAAAGAACGTGAAAATGGTATGGCGTATATTTCCGCGACGATTTTGGTCGAACGAGAATCGCAAAAAGGAATCGTGATTGGTGAAGGCGGCAAGATGATGAAAGCGATTGGTTCTGCCGCGCGAAAAGAAATTGAAGAAATGGGCGGACGAAAAGTGTTTTTGGAATT
>DQGV01000030.1 GCA_003524705.1 Anaerolineae bacterium
GAATCATGCGCATCTTTCAAATGCGGAAATTGATTCCGATACACCAGCATTTCCGTCCCTGCTGAAATTGCAGAGCAGATAGTTTCTACAAGCACTTCATCATCTTTAAGTGACGAAAGTTCAACTTCTTGAATTTCAATTTTTTTCGGCGCAATAAAAAACAAGGTTTTTGCTTTTGGCATTGACGAAGTTTAACATAAAAGGTGACAGTCACTTTGGGCTGTCACCTTGAGTTGCTTACCGTATTGGAAAACTCGGCGGCATGTCTCGCCGAAATTCGTAATTTTGAATAATCGATTCGATAATGGCTTGTTGTTCTGGTTTTACTTCTTTGAATTCAAAACCGATGTTATGAAACTCAGGGCTAATATCTTGCTCACACCATACAATTCTGGCGGGTAAAGTCATACGAGTAGATTTAATATTAGGCAATTCAGGCAATTCAATGGCTAAGGTCAACTCCGTATCTTTTTGCATCGGCTTATCACTGATGACCATGGCACCTTGCACAGTCAAATCACCGAGGTAGCCGATTAATTCACCGCCGTATAAATCATATACTTGAGTATATGCTACCAGTGCTTTTCTTTCAGATTTTCTTCTTTCTTTCATGGTGCCTCATTTCTTTTGATAAGGTGACAAATAAAGAAAGTTCACTCCTATTTTATGGTAAAAATGCTGAATGCGCTATATCTACCTTTCTCCTCATTTAGACGATGCCTCGCTTTCTGCTGGCGGTTGGATTTACGAACAAACTCAAAAAGGTATCCCCGTAGAAATATGGACGATACTGTGTGGCTTTCCGCCAGATAAACAGTTATCACCTTTTGCTCAATATATGCACAATGCTTGGGGTATGGAAACTGCTGAACAAGTAGTGCATGGGCGTCGGCTAGAAGATTTGAATTCCGCAAAAATTCTCGGTGCCACTGCACAACATTTTGATTTTTTAGATTGCATTTATCGCCGTGATATAGCTGGCAATTGGTTGTACGATAGTATTTTTATTGACCCACTTCCGCAAGAAGAATATTTACCAAAACAAATAGCAGATGAAATCTCCAAACGCCTCAAACCTGATGACAAACTGGTTGCCCAATTCGGCATTGGTAAACACGTAGACCATGTGATTGTGCGTCGCGCGGCAGAGTTGCTTGGCAAACCGCTTTTATATGTAGCAGATATTCCATATTTGTTTAAGCATCCTGAGCAATTAAATCCGCACATTGTTGGGATGAAAGAAAATGTCGAAATGGTCAGCGAAACAGGCATCCACGTATGGGTTGAGGCGGTGGCGGCGTATGAATCTCAAATTTTGGCATTGTTTGAAAGCCACGAATCTATGCGGAATCAGATTCGGGCATATTGTCTAGAACACAATGGTCTGCGCTTTTGGTCGAAGTAAAACCATCAAATTTGTTTGTGTAAAACCGTACTTTTGTAATGTTTTTGGGGCTTGTAGCGGCATTTGAGTCGTGATATAGTATGCGCGTTTTTCGGGAACAGCCCGAAAATTTTTTATCCTTGCATCTCTTTTTAGAGATGCAAAATTCATTAGTGCAGGACAATACAATGACTACAAATTTTCTTACCAAAGAGGGTTTCAATAAGTTGCAGGATGAGCTAGACCACCTGCGTACTAAGAAACGTCAAGAAGTTGCCGACCGTTTGCATGAGGCAATGGAGGGTGGCGAGTTAATTGAAAATGCTGAATATGAAGCCGCCAAAAATGAGCAGGCTTTTGTAGAAGGGCGGATTCAAGAGCTTGAAATTTTGCTTGCCACTGCCCAAATCATTGAAGAAAATGGCAAACATAAAAAAGGGGAAGGGATTTCTGTCGGCTCGAAGGTGACAATTAAAGAAGGTAACTTTGAAGCCGAAACGTTTACCATTGTCGGTGCGGCAGAAGCCAACCCACGTGAAGGAAAAATTTCTAACGAGTCGCCAATTGGTAAAGCTATTTTGGGTCACAAGGTTAATGATGTGGTTAAAGTGGAAACGCCCGGCGGTACATATAATGTGAAGATTTTGAAAGTCGGTTAGGTAATTATAAAAATACCGCTTCTATTATAGAAGCGGTATTTTTTATTTAACTGAGTAAGAGTCCTTTACGCATGAGTGGAGATTATAAACGTAATGCCTAATGTTATAATCCTCTCACTATGACCGAAGGCGCATTACTCAACGACCGTTATCAACTAGAAGAAACACTTGGCTCAGGTGGCATGGCTGATGTGTACCTTGCACGCGATGTTTTACTTGAACGTCGCGTGGCGATTAAGGTATTAAGAAAAGATTATTCTACAAACGAAAACTTCAAAAAACAATTTTTTCTCGAAGCAAAATCTGCCGCGAATCTTTCACACTCGAATATTGTCACCGTGCATGATGCCGGCGAAGCCGATGGCTTGTTATACATCGTCATGGAACATGTGCCCGGCAAAGACCTCAAACAACTCATCCGGGAACGTGGAAGATTTTCCATTGAAAACGGCATTCCGCTCATGATTCAAGCTTGTGCAGGCGTTGGATACGCTCATCGCGCAGGTTTAGTGCATTGTGATATCAAACCGCATAACATGCTCGTGGCAAAAGATATGCGCCTTAAAGTGACAGACTTTGGGATTGCGCGCGCGTTAGAAAGCATCAAACCCGGCGAACGACATGACATTGTCTGGGGTTCGCCATTATATTTTTCACCCGAACAAGCCGCAGGCGAATCACCAACACCTGCATCCGATGTGTATTCATTAGGCATTGTCATGTATGAGTTGTTAAGTGGCACGCCACCATTTACTGCATCATCTGCTGATGAACTTGCGCGTTTGCATATTTCAGGTCGCCCGGTGCCAATCAGTGAGTATGTGCCGGATATTCCCTCCGCGCTTGAAGAAATTGTGATGAAAGTTCTTTCCAAAGAACCTGCCGCGCGTTATCGCACTGCCGACCAACTTGGGCGCGTACTCCAAAAATTTGGCACCATGCCAGACCCTCCACCTCAACAAATGCAACAACCTATTTCGCCTTCTGTGATTACCATTCAACCTGATATTGCGGAACGACTCTATCCACAAAATCAACCAGATGTTGAGGAGACATATCAACCTCAACAACAATACACGCCTCCTCCGCGCGTGCAACCTGCTCAGCCATCCTACGAAGAATCCACGCCCGATAATTTTGACTGGCTTTCAGCCGGCTTGAGTCTGCTGGCTGTGATTGCATGGGGAGGTTTGATTCCATTTTATTTATTGATTTATCTAACATTTTTCCCGCCAGGAAATTAACATTATAGGGACACGGCATCGCCGTGTCCCTACTTTATTTTTATGAAAAAAAATATTCTCGCCCCTTCTATTATTGCTTCTGATTTTGCAAATATATCCAAAGAACTTGCGGATTGTGAATCTGCTGGTGCTGATTGGATTCATGTGGATGTGATGGATGGTCATTTTGTGCCGACGATTACGATTGGTCCATTGCTTGTAGAATCTTTGAAACGAAATACAAAACTTCCACTTGATGTGCATTTGATGATTGAGAATCCAGATGCTCATGTTAAGTCTTATGCTGACGCAGGTGCATCAACTATCACCGTGCATGTTGAAGCGTGTCCAAATCCAGAAAAAACAATCAAGAAAATTAAATCTTTGGGTTGCAAAGCGGGGATTACGTTAAGACCATCTACATCTGTAAAAAAAATAGAATCACTTTTAGATAAAGTGGATTTGGTGTTGGTGATGAGTGTTCAGCCTGGTTTTTCTGGTCAGAAGTTTATGCCGAAGATGGTGGAACGTGTGAAATATCTTCGTAAAAAATTGGATGTGCTTGGTTCAAAGGCATATCTTGAAGTGGATGGCGGTATTAATTTGAATACATTGCCTTTGATGAAATCTGCTGGGGCAACTGCTTTTGTGACTGGCAATGCTGCTTTCAAACATAAAGATGGAAGTTATGCAGGTATTAAAAGTTTGAGAAATATTGCTTAAACAAAAATCACGGCTCAAGCCGTGATTTTTATATCGAATGGGAAAACAAACTTAAGTAGCAGATTTGCCGAGTGTTTTGATGCACTTGGCGCACAGCGTTTTCTTGACCAAACGACCTTTTTCCATCACCGAAACTTTTTGGAGGTTCGGTTTGAACGTGCGGTTGGTGGCACGTTGGGAGAAAGAACGGTTGTGGCCGAAAGTGGTTGCTTTACCGCAGTGATTGCATTTTGCCATTTTTGAAATCCTTTCCTTACCTTTTTACAAAAGAAAAGCAGACGGGGCGTCTGCAATTCGGTTTTTCTGAAAGCACGGCATTTTACCACACAAAATATCTGTGTTCAAGTGATTCACCACAGAGGACACAAAGACCACTGAGAAAACCACTTAAATCATCTTTGTGCACTTCGTGCACTCTGTGGTTAATGCTTTTCCCATGTTAAAATAGGCATAGTAGAAAACGAGACCAAAAGGAAAAAACTTATGGGCGAAGAAACAACTTCTCTGGGCGGGATTCACATCTCCCCAAATGCTGTGGCGACGATTGCTTATCACGCCACGCTTGAATCTTATGGGGTGGTGGGACTCGCACCGAAAAATTTAGCCGATGGCATTGTCGCCAGTATTACCCGTGAACCTTCGCGCGGGGTGAATGTCAATTATCGTGGCGAAGATATTGACATTGATATTCATGTCATTGTGGAATATGGCACACGTATTGCGGCTGTGGCAGAAAGCGTGGCAAGCACTGTGCGTTTTCATGTAGAAAAAGCATTGGGCTTGAAGGTCAACACTGTCAATGTGCATGTGGCAGGGTTGCGAGTAAGCAATACGGATTAAGATATAAACGTCCCGCAGGTTTTTGATGTATTCAAGCCTGCGGGATATTTTTCATAAAGAGATTAACGATGTGTGAACAGAGTTTGATAAACCTATCTAAAACGAGGAAAGTATGGCGATAAATTCCGTGCG
>DQGV01000051.1 GCA_003524705.1 Anaerolineae bacterium
GATTTTGCGACCAACTCAATGGTAGATTTTGTGGGTGATGTATGCATTGTGCCGCCGAATTCATTTGCGTTAGCACGTACCGTTGAATATTTTAGAATTCCACGAAAAGTATTAACCGTTTGTTTGGGAAAATCAACGTATGCAAGGTGCGGGATTATTGTAAACGTCACGCCGTTTGAGCCAGAATGGGAAGGTTATGTGACGCTTGAAATTTCAAATACTACGCCATTGCCTGCAAAGATTTATGCAAACGAAGGCTTGGCTCAGGTGTTGTTTTTTGAAGCAGATGAAGAGTGTGAAATTTCGTATGCCGATAAAAAAGGAAAATATCAGGGGCAACAATCTATTGTTTTGCCGAAGTTATAAAACTTTGCCACAGAGGGCACAGAGTTCTCTGAGAAAAAACTCAAAGGTCTCTATGTGCTCTGTGGCTAGAATTTGAAAGTGGAGCGCGTTATGTCTGAATTGCCTGTTGAAGAGAATGTGATTCATCAAATATCAGAGATTCAAAAAAGCGTGATGCAAGCCATGTTGCAATTGGCGCGCACGAATCATCCGCAGTTTACGTATGTGAACCGTGAATTGGGGGCGATAGTGAATACGATTGCAACGTTAAAAGATAATGTTCAGGCGCATTTTAATGCACACCACAAAAAAGTTGAGGCTTTGGTAGGGGTGGGGAGCGCAATCAATTCGACCTTAGGTTTGAAGCGCGTGTTAGAAGAAGTCATGGATTCGATTATCGCATTGATGAATGCAGAACGCGGCTTTCTGATGTTGAAAGATGAATCGGGTGTGATGATTCCACAAATTGCACGCGGTATGGCGCAAACTGATTTGTTGAAAGATTCATTTGCGATTAGTAATAGTATTATCAAGCGTGTGGCGGATACGGGCGAAGCCGTTTTGACGACGAATGCCCAAGAAGACCCACGTTTTGACCAACAGGCGAGTATTGCGGCGTATCATTTGCTTTCAATTTTATGTGCGCCATTGAAAGTGAAAGATGTTTTGATTGGTGTGATTTATGTGGATAACCGCGCACAAAGCGGAATTTTTCATAATGACGATTTAGAAATTATTTCTTCGTTTTCGAATCAGGCGGCGGTGGCAATTGAGAATGCGCGTTTGTTTGATGGTTTGAAATCTAGTAATGAAGAATTGCAAATTGCGTATCAGGCTACGCTAAAAGGTTGGGTGCGTGCTTTGGATTTGCGTGATAAAGAAACGGAAGGACATACACAGCGCGTCACATCTTTGACCTTGAAACTTGCTACTGCAATGGGGATAGAGGGCGATGACCTGATTCACATTGAGCGTGGCGCATTGTTGCATGATATTGGGAAGATGGCGATTCCTGATGGGATTTTGTTGAAGCCCGGCGGGCTGACCACAGAAGAAAGAAGTTTGATTGAGAAACATCCAGTTTATGCGTATGAGATGTTGAACCCGATTAAGTTTTTACAGCCCGCTTTAGATATTCCGTATTGTCACCATGAGAAGTGGAATGGCACGGGTTATCCGCGTGGTTTGAAAGCGGAGCAAATTCCGCTGGCGGCACGCATCTTTGCTGTGGCTGATGTGTGGGATGCCTTAGTGTCTGATAGACCGTATCGCAAAGGCTTAGACCCGAAAGAAGTGAAGGAAAAAATTAAAACAGATGCGGGCAGTCATTTTGATCCGCGTGTGGTGGATGTGTTTTTGGGGTTGGATGCATAATTGAAAAACATTTAATGCATCAACTCTTCGGGTTTGAAGCATGGTTGATACTCTGAACCCAAAATCACACGATACTGCACAGAACTATTTGGGTCTGGGAGTGAAATCACATTGGCAGAATAAATGCCAAGCACATTGATGATGGTTTGGCGTTGAGATGAATCTTGATTAACTGTGTAATCTACAAGCACTGAGTTTGCATAATTTTGATTATCAGCAGGAGATGTTGAGGTTTGGTAGCCTGCGTAATTAAGTCTCGAAGCGGCAAGGGATTCAAGTGTGTCAAAATACGAACCATTTTGTATATCAACTGTAATTGTTTCGCGGACTGTGGCATATGTGGATAAAGTCGTCGCTTCAGTTAACATCTGTCGTAATTGCTCTTCCTGCGGAAGCAGAACACTTGCGCCACCGGGCGTCGTCCAACCTTGTACATACGGCGGGCGGATGTAATAACTGCGGATGTTTGCGTTGGTGAAGTTGACTGCGTACGGCGACCATGTGAGCAAATCACCTAAGCCAACATCAGTAATGACTGTGCTGGCAAGGTCATTATATAGTTGTGGAATTTTGCTGAACGTATCGGTTTGCAATGCTTTTTGAAAAAGTGTACGCAATACTTCTTGTTGACGGCGACCTCTATCAAAATCACTAGACCTCATGCGCGAGCGTGCATACCATAATGCTAAATCACCATCCATATATACTTGCCCAGGTCCAACCGTATAAAGCCACCAATTGTTTTCATTATTGGGGTCATACGATGGATGAATTAATCGCCAGTCTGTATAAGGGCAAGAGACAGGTACTTCAATGCCACCAAGTGTATCTACGATTCTACGAAATCCATCAAACTCAACCATTGCTACATGGTCAATGCGAATGCCGAGGTTTTGTAAAATTGTATCTTTTAGTAAACCATTTCCGCCGCCCGGGTAACCACCAGATTCTCCGCTTTGATAAGCAGTGTTAATTCTTTGCATTCCAACGGTTGGAATATAAATCCATAAATCACGCGGGATAGAAATTAAAGAAACTTGCCCTGCTTTGTACCAAACAATCGCAATCAACATCGTATCGGTACGATGTGATGTGCCAGTGGGTCTTCTATCTGAACCGATTAATAAGAAATTGATAGTTTCATTATTTGTCAGCGGAGGCAGAGACGCAAGGTCAAGCGTTGGTTGCTGTGGAGGCGGCGCCGCATTCGTCGGGAATAGTTGTTCCGGCGAAGTTGTGGCAGTAGATGTCACTTGAGGCGTAGGAGTGACCGAAGGTGTTTGCGATGGAACAATTAAGAAAGAGGCGGGGTTTGAATCAAAAGAAAAAAGTGAAGGCTGAGTCGGAGTCGCAAGCGAAGGTTGAAATGGAGTTGGTGTAGGGCTTGAGTTTGGAGCAGATGTGATTAAGATAAATGGCGCAAATGATTGTTGAGGAGTTGCAGGTGTGTTTGCACCACAGGCAGACAATAAAAATGAAATGATGATAACGACAGATAAATATTTTAATTTCATTTGTAGATTAAACGCAATGACGCTATGGCGTTCCAAAAGGTGTTAGGCTTGAGGTTGGTGTAGACATAAAAGTTGGTGTTGAAACAGCAGTCGGCGTGTTTGGAATAGACGTATTTGTTGGGAAAATAGTTGCAGTAAATGGTAAGGCTGTTTCGGTTAATGGGTCTGTGGGGTAGGGTGAAGCAGTAACACCGGGCAATGGGGTTGGATAAGGCGTGCGTGTAGCCACATTCGGCACCCATAATAATTCACCAGCCACAATAAATTCAGTATTTTTACAGTTTACTTTTTTCAGCAATGGCACTGTTGTGGAGTGATTTGTAGCAATCGCATACATGGTATCACCACGTACTACAGTATAGCTTTTTACCCAACCAACAGCACCCGGCGAACAGACTGCTACTGTACTTGTCGGTGCAGGTGGCACAAAAAATAATGTGCCAGGGATTAAGTTATCACTCACTAAACAATTGCTACTTCGTAAAATATTTTTATCTATTCGATAGCGTTGCGCTAAACTATCGAGTGTATCGTTTGCTTGAATTGTGTATGCAATCCAACCTGCTGGTTGTGGGCAAGAAACGGATGCAGGTAAAGTATTCGTTACTGTAAAAGTAACAGTTGCTACACTCGGGTCTTGTGTTGAAGTGGGAGGTAATGTTGCAGTTGCTGTAACTGGAATGGGCGAGGGAGGCAAAGCAAACGTTGCAGAAGGTGTTGCTTCGGGAATAAATTCAACCAACGAAATAGATAATGCCCCAAATACGAACCCGATGGAAGCAAGCGCTACTATCAGCGCAGTTCCCAACTCACGCACGCGCATTATTTTTTACCTTTTTTACTTTGCGATTCAACCAACGCTTCGCCAGCCACTGGCAACAACACGCTAAATGTCGCCCCAACACCGGGTTCGCTTTCTACCCAAATGCGTCCATGTTGTGCTTCTGTCAAAGTTTTGGCAATGGATAATCCCACACCCGTATCACCAACACCTTGAATCAAAACATTATCGGCTCGGTACAAGCGTGTGAAAACGCGCGGCAAATCTTCAGATGCGATTCCACCGCCACTATCGGTTACTTGAATCAAAATAAATTCTGCGCCGTCTTCGCTTCTGGTCTGGACTTTCAACCTGATATTGCCTTCAAACGGAGTCGCCGCCCCGGCATTTTGCAACAGATGTATCAAAATTTGTCCCACCGCTTCACGGTCACCATGTGTGGGTGCGAGATTCTTTGGCACATCCAAGTGAATCGTAATATTTTTTTCACGGAATTGCGCACTGGTATAAGACATGGCATTATCAATGATTGAATTCAAATCTACCGACTCAGGCTTGAGTTCACTTAATTCAGTTGCCAATGTATTGAAACGAATCATGTCATCTGTCAAACTGCGCAGGCGCTCAGTGGAGGCTTTGATTCGTTCAACAAATTTTCTTTGTAATGCGCCTAAAATACCAACTGATTCGCCTAACAATAAATCTGTATAACCAACAATCGAAGATAATGGTTGACGTAATTCTTGTGAAATAGAAGCAATTACTTCGGCTTGCTCTGTATTTTTGGTAACAACCTGACCTTTTTCTACTTTTTCCATTTCAAGGATTTGCATATTGGCTTGTGCAAGTTGATTTTGTAAATGCGCTAATTCCTGTAGGGTCGCTTTCAAATCATTTTCCACTTGCAAAGAAGAAGACGGTAAATTTTTGCCTGCGCGTAATTCCTCGTTTTCATTTTGCAATTGCTCAATAATTCTTTGCGATTCATCTTGTGCCGCCATCAGTGAAGCCACGTCTGTTGAACTGCTTTTTGCGGCTTCAGCATGTGCTTCTTCCAATTGTTGCTTCAACTCTGTAATGCGACGTTCCATATCAGTCGCTTGGGCTTTTGCCATGCTATTTTGCGCTTCAAGCGAATTGATGCGTTGATTGCGTTGAATAATCGGAACAAGGGAAGCCGCGATATTGGTCAAGAAGGCTTGGTCTTCGGCACTCCATGTTCTATCTGAATAGGGTGAGAGTAATAAAATACCGCCTAATGATTCTTTTTCAGGAGTCAAAATGGGAATGCACAATAAATGACCGGGATTGCTTAATCCAAGAATGTCACCCAAACCACGAATATCAGCAGATGTACTGCTGGCAGGTAAACGTAAAGGTCTGCCACGTTGAATTGTGTTGGCAAGCATGGGGATGGAGGTTTTATTTAATGAGCCACCTTCTAAACTATCTTCACGGATTAAGTCATAACCACCGGCAATGACCATTTGTTTATTGCTATCAGTGAGATAAATCATAAAGCACAAATCAGCGAGCATGGTTTGTGCAATGGCTCGCGTAATCGCTTGACTCATCTTTGTGGGGTTCGTCTCTGCGGCAACGGCGAGCAAAGCATGGAATGTTTTCGGGTCGGTGCTATAACGGCGACGTTCAACGCGACCGGTTGTATCTGCTTTGAGGGTAGTTGGTTTTGAAGGTGTAGCAACAGCCGCCCCCGTAGGCAGAGCGAAGCGTTGGGGTAATGTCAAAAGAATTGGAAATGCCGCCATATAGGCTAATCTCACAACGCCAGAATAATTTCCATCAATTCTTGTAAACAAATGCACCAAGTGACCAAAAAAGCCTAACGCCAATAAGATAATTCCATACCACATGCCGTTAGGTTTGCGGAGGAATAAAACACCGATACATACCACACCCAATAAAAGTGAGCCAATTTGCCAGAAAAAATCATCGGCAGTTTGGTTGTAACTGAGGCTAGCGACTTGCGGTTGCCATGTTAATAGACTGATGCCGAGAGCAGTGAGTACGAATAAACTTAATACAGTTGCAATTGCATCGGCAACGCGATTTGGTTCTGGGTAAGCATATAACCAGGTAATCCAAATGATGCAAAACATAATGAAGGCACGGTCCATGGGCGGGAGGATGGTTTTCGGGTCAACAATATTTTGCCAACCCAAGCCACTAAACATAAACATGAGAACTTGCCCGCCCAATAAAATGCCTAAGCCAACAAATGCTCGTCGCGCCTGAGGAAATTCACTTGCCCGCCAATGGTTAAATGCCGACTGAAAAGCACTGGCTACCACAAACACCAGCACGATGAAGTAGATTAAATCTCCGGGGGGAACGGTAAGTTGTGTGAGAATCAAACTGGTGAAAGCGCTCATTGCATGTGATTATACTGCTACTTCAATTATCGCGTAGAATTGTTATTATGTCTCAACGCAAAAAAACATCAGGCATCATTGCGGCTTTATTATTCTTAGTCTTTATAACCCCAATCTTCATTAGTGGATTTATTAACCTAAAAAATGCTGAAAATGCAAATCAAGTGGGCGAGTATAAGATCGCCTCTGAATTTTATGCACAAG
>DQGV01000201.1 GCA_003524705.1 Anaerolineae bacterium
GCCTGTGACGTATGTAGATGCAAACCCATCTATCTTACGTGCCGACTTTAAAGACCAATATCGAATCGTGATTGCGGCTTCGTATAATGCCAACTTAGATTTGGCGAGAGCCAACGCGAGATTAATTTTATTAGGCGATGCCGACCCCATTGGCGCATTAAGTGCACAAGCACAACGCATGTTAGCGGCTGGTGAGCCATTTGAAAAAGTTCGCCCATTAGCACAACTCGCCACTGATTTACAAGTTGGTTATGTCAGTAACCCGAACACACCGACCCCATTGCCTACATCGTTTAGCACGCCACAGGTGGAGTCAACTGTTGAGGTGACAGAAACAGTTATCCCCGTTACAGAAGAGGCGCAAGCAACATCTATCCCCACTTTATTTTTTGAGCAGACTCCGCTTATCCCAACTTTTTCTGAAACGATTACACCACGCCCCACCTCAACAATAAATCCTGTTATCAGCATTCCATTTACAGTAGTTGGTCAAGAAACATTTTGTGACCCTAGCCAACCTGCATTAATGCAATTGATGTTTATGGATTCGCGTCGTAATCAAGTGGCTGGCGTGGAAATTATCGTCACATGGAATCAAGGCGAGGATAGATTTTTTACAGGCTTCAAACCTGAATTAGGAAATGGCTATGCCGATTTTATGATGCAAGCCGATACGATTTACAACATTCGAGTTGTAACGGGTGGTTCTTCACTTTCAAATATTTTTGCAGAAACCTGCACAGAACCTAATGGATTTCAATATTTGGGCGGCATTTTGCTCACCTTTCAACAACCATAATTTGCAACCAATTTCATTTTGATTCGTTATATTTGCCATGAAAGCACATAAGGAGTAACGAATGAATAATGAACAAAAACCTGGCTTAGTAACAGCCATTGCCGTAATGACGCTCGTCAGCGGTATTGTCAATCTTTTTTGGGGCTTCGTGGCATCAGCCACAGCACTTGGCACAATTGTTGGCGTAATCTGTTTACCCATCACCATTTTGCCAACCATCCTCGGCATTTTTGAAATCATTTATGCCGCCAAACTCTTAAGCACACAACCACAACCTGTGCAACCTTCCACCCCGCTGGCTGTATTTCAAATTCTCACAATTTTTTATGGGAACATTTTTTCCGTCGTGGTGGGCATCCTCTTGTTGATTTTCTTCAACGATGTAGCCGTGAGAGATTATTTCATCCGCCTCAACACAAAGGGGACACCTGCTCCTCAACCTCAAACAGAATCTACACCTGTAGTGATTGAAGAGCCATCCGTTCCTGAAACTCCAGAAACACCTAAAAAACCAAAGACCATTCGCAAAGTGGCTGGAAAATAATCAGCAAAGAAAAAACATCCCGAAGGTTAACCTTCGGGATGTTTTTCTACACCAGCAAGCTGGTTGATTTCAAAATTACGGTTCAGAAATCTTGACGTAATCCACTTCAATTTGTACAGGGACAGCACGTAAAGCGGAAATAGAGAAACCAACGCCACCTTCGCGAAGGCTATATTCACTTTCTTTATATGGGCTACCTTTTGGTTCTTCGCCATTAATAAAGAAAGAGATTTCATCGTCATCACAGACTAATGAATATTCATTGACAGCCTTGCCTTGATTAATGTCATTGGAGCCACCATTGGTCAAGCGGTCATAACCACCACTAACAGCATATAAGAACCACAAACCATCACTTTGGACAGCAAATTCATACCAGCCATTTTCACCAACACGGCACACAAGGCTCACTTGTTGTGAGTTGACACCACGATTCTCGACGCTAATATCCACACGGACATTGTCATAAGAATAGCCTTCATAAATATAGTAAGCATATAAGAATGATTCTGGGATTTCAAAAATCATTAGGCTATCATCAAACTCAATAGAAACACTTTCTGGGTCTGAATCTTGGCTATCTTGAATGACTTCATAGTACCAATTTGGGTCAGAGTCAAATTCTTCGGTAAAGAACGGACCAGATGAAGAAGATTGTTGCTGTTGCTCTTCAGTTGGTTGTTCTTCTTGCTGTTGAGGTTGTTGTGGTTGCTCTTGTTGTTGCTGAGGTTGTGGCGGAGCGGTAGGCTCATCGCCAAAGTCAATGCCGCAGGCTAAACTGACAACAAGAATTAAGATTGCAATAAAGATAAACGGTCGAAATACTTTCATAAACATTCTCCTTTGTTAAATTTAAGTGTATTTTAGCACCAACCCAATACAATTACAAAGTACATTGGTCTTATTCAGTGCTAGAATTATTTTATGGCACTCATAGATATTCGACCTTCTCCTCTCGCTGGAACTTGGTATGAAGCCAATCCCAAAACGCTTGCCGCCCAAATTGACGAATGGCTGGAAAAAGCATACGTCCCAAATTTGAGTGGACAAGTACTAGGAGTCATTGCTCCACACGCCGGGCATAAATATTCAGGTTTTGTCGCCGTTCATGCTTTCAAAACCTTGCAAGGTCTCACGCCAGATTATGTTGCGGTCATTTCGCCGTTTCATAATTATTCACCCTACCCAATTCTCACTACAAGTCACCAAGCCTATTCCACGCCATTAGGAAACATCGAAGTCCATCATCAACTTTTAGAAGAAATACAAAAAAAAATTGATACTCCAATTACCAAAATTTCAAACGACAAGGAACACTCGCTTGAAATTGAACTTCCATTTTTACAGCGCGTCATAAAAAAAGACTTCAAACTTTTACCGTTTATGATTCGCGCACAAGAGCCAGAAATTTCACAAAAACTTGGCTTGGCTTTAGCAGAAATTTCTGAAAA
>DQGV01000118.1:0-7108 GCA_003524705.1 Anaerolineae bacterium
CCAATATTGAATCACTGCTGATTCATGTTCGTTATTCAAGCATTTCATCATTACCGGAATTGCACGATGGTCTTTGATTTCTGCCAATGCACGGATTGCTAAAATGCGGACGTTTGTATCCGCTTCTTCCATAACCTTCAACAGGCTCGGCGTTGTGGAGTTTCCGATTTTCACCAACGCATTACTTGCCAAGTTGGATGTAAGTGTATCTTCATCATATAAGGTTTTGATTAATGCTTCAGTGGCTTCTTCGCTGGGATGATTCATTATCGCTAATGCGGTAGCGGCACGGACTGAAGATGATGAGTCTCTGAGGAGCGGAATCAGGTCTAACGTCTGGGTGTGAGGCGAAGCAGATAATGCCCGAATTGCCCACCAACGTGTATCTTCATTTTGTGAGCGAGTCAATTCTAGTAATGGACCAATCGCCACTTTTCCTAATTCAACGAGAGGAATGATTGCTTTTTCGGCACGTGCATCATCCCCGCTGGTTAAATCAGCAAGGAGTTCTTTCATTTTATTTAGCAGGTGGCGGAACGGGTAATGACTCTTGTGATGTCGAAACCCATTTATCGCCTTCGTCAATGAGCATAACGGGGATGTCATCTACGATGGGATATTTGCGATTGCAATCTTGGCAAATGAGCCATGAGTCTTTATAGAGTGTGAGGTTGCCCTCTTTTTCGCGCACGCAATTTGGGCAACGAAGTATTTCTAACAGTTCAGCACTGACCATTGTTTCTCCTTTTTCAGGCAAAGATTGTACCATTTTCTATTTTTCGTTTATTAACTACCACCAAGGCATAAATTAGCTCTTCTAGCTTTTCGTTCGACATTTTCTGTGCCAGGTCCATATTGACAAATTGCCGCCCAGGGTTGGTAGTGAGTTCTAAATTCATCGGTGAAATAAACTTGACCGTTTTGCCAGACTGTGCGAACGACGTGCACATCGGCACCTTCTGCCGCATAATCTACTTGTTCAATTTGATTCGCATCAAATTCTGGGTTTTCTTCAAAAATTGGTTCAGGCGGAGATATTTCATTAACGGGACCTGATGTTTCCCATGTGACATTCCTTCCAGTAGATGTGGAATATATTTTCCATGTAATAGTGCGTGCACCGGGATTGACGTAGGTTTCCATTAACAGCCAATAGGGTGTGTCATTTTGGAATTTGAAATCTACGAGAGGGAAAAATACTGCCGCATCTAAACCTGCTAACTCTGTATCTACTGAGCCACTGGCGGTCATTTCATAATATGAAACACGATAGGCGTGTGGGTTTCTTTCTATTACAGGAAAGCCCGCAAAAAATACAGTGCGAAATAATGTGGTACTGACTTGGCACACACCACCGCCGACGCCTTTAATCGTCCTGCCACCGTAAATGATTAATGCTTCAGCAAAACCATTTTCAAGGCTAATATCGCTAATGTAATTGCCCATTGAAAATATTTCACCGGGGGCAACTAGCACACCGTGAAAACTCTTTGCGGCGGCTTCAATGTTTTGAATACGAGAAGCACTAGAACCATAAAAATAAGTGGTGTGTTCGGTTACAAGTTCTACAATTCCTAAATCTGTACCAACAGCAGTATCTTGCACAGCAGGTGCTTCTTCTGCAACAGATAAATTGACCGTATGTTCACCTCGTAATAACGCATCGTTAATAGCAATAATACTGGCTTCTACATCCATTACACGCCCAATGGCAGAAGGAGCAATGGGTTCAATAATACGAGTCTCATCGTTGAAAACAAAGCGTGCATTTTGCGGATGTTGGTCTACAAAGTTTTTTAAGTCGGTTAATGATTTTCGTAACGAAGCAGGGTCTAAGCCCACTTGCATTTCGGCAACGCCATTATTTTCAATCACACTAACCGCTAACATATTGGCTAAAACTGGTACATCAAACGTCCACGGACCGGGGTCACCTGCACGCGCATTTGGAACTGTCACAATTAAAGGTGCACTTAAAATTCTGCGTGCCGCTTCGGCTTGTGATGAAACATCTAACAATTTTGGGGCAGTTTCTTGAATCACAAGTTGCACTTCACCATCACGAAATGATTGTAATTGTGCACCTAAATAAATTAATGTAGCATCTAAATTTAATGCCCGTCCATATTGACCAGACTCCGCAATGACATTCGTACCTTCTAACCTTAAGCTCGCTTCTATAACTGATTGATTCACTTGTGTTGAAATATTTTGTAAATAATTGTAAGCAACGCGTTGGTCAAAAATAACAACGGGTGGGACATCTACACCTAAACCGCCCGCACTAATCTGGCCCGACAATGCAGAAAACAATCCACCTTTTCTTCCATAATTATATGCCGCCATCGCGCTAGCAGTTGGGTCAAACACCATGCCCAATTCAGAAGGTGATGCCACCCACACACGTTCTCCATCACGAAATAAAACTTTTCCCGTATGTGGATACGAAAGTGTTTGGCTTAACTTCACTGCCGCATCACCGGGCGATAAACCAGAAATATCTACACCAGCAACAGAAATTCCGGGGAAAATTCTGCCAGCATAAATTAATTGATAACCAAGCACCCACACAATCACAATCGCAAAAAAAGTTGATATACCACCTACAAGTGTAGCCAGTGCTTGTTTTGGAAAATCGTGTTGTAATGGTAAAGATGTATTCATAATCAAGAATTATAACGAATAAACATAAATGATAATTAATAAAATAAGAGTAAAATTAAACGATGAAAACAAAACTACTTTTGACATTATTCATCTTGTTATTGACTTCATGTAACGCACCCGCCTCTGTGCCTACGGGTCAAATTGATTCAGCAACCGCAACATCTGCCTCCACTGAGACAATGCCCCCGCCAACGGAAACAGCTACCCCCGTCCCAACTGAGACGAGCGTTCCAACATCCACACCAACATCCACTCCGATACCCGTTGTCGAAAGTATGAAAGCAACTGTCAATGCCGATAAACTCGTCTGCCGTTATGGACCGGGTGCAAATTATTTATATCTGATTGCATTGAATCGAAATACACCTCTAACTTTAATCGGGCGCGCAGATGGAAACAATTGGGTCTTGATAGAAAATAGAGGACGCTCCGATTCGCATGATTGTTGGGTAAATGGTGAGTTTGTGCAAGCCGAAGGTGATATGAAGCATTTGAAAGTTGTTTATCCTGACGGATATAAGATTCCTGTTTCACCTTATTATGGACCAACCACTGTTTTAAGTGCCACACGTGAAGGCGATGAAATTACAGTTTCGTGGATTGAAATTATTGTTAGCCCCGGTAAATATGAAAGCCCAAATATGTTCCCTTACATTGTAGAAGTGTGGCATTGTGTAAATGGTGAATATATTTTTGAAACGCTTGGAACTACTTACCCTGCTATCAAATTTATTGACCAAGAAGGCTGTGACCAACCTTCGCATGGACGTGTCTACATTCAAGAAAAACACGGTTATGCTGGTCCAGCGGATATTCCGTGGCCTGGGTATTAATAGTGCCACTAATCTAATTAACAAGGGTTATAAACATCAAACATTTCAACGGAGAAACTATGTTTAACTCAAAAATATTTTTAGCTGAATTGATTGGCACATTTGCATTGGTGTTCATTGGAGCTGGTGCGGGCGTGGCTGGCGCAGGATTATTAGGCGTGGCATTAGCACATGGTTTGGTGGTGGTGACGTTTGCTTATACGTTTGGATACATTTCAGGTACGCACATCAACCCAGCAGTGACATTTGCAATGGCATTGAGTAACAAATTGAAATGGGGTGAAGCCGTGTTTTATTGGATTGCTCAATTTGTAGGCGCAGGTTTAGCAGGTTGGTTATTGAGTGCAACGTATGGAGATATTTCAGGTGGTGCTACGGTTGGTTCATTAAGTACATCTGCCCCGATTCTTGCAATGGCAGTAGAAGCATTATTGACATTCTTTTTAGTCAATGCAATTTTGCATAATACTGGCAAAGGAAATACAGGCGCACTTGCTGGTTTGGTGATTGGTTTGACTTTAACAATTTCTATTTTAGTTGGTGGACCTTTAACAGGTGCATCATTAAATCCAGCACGAACTTTTGGCACAGCTATTTTCGCCGCACCAAGTTTTGCAAATGTTTATACTTATGTGGTTTACTTTTTTGGTCCACTGATTGGGGCAACATTGGCTTTGATTGCTTATAACTTTTTATCTGGTGAAGATGAAACAGTAGAGCCTGTAGTGAAAGAAGCAAAACCGAAACGCACAGTTCGTAAAACAGCTAAGAAATAAATTAAAGTTGAATAAAATTAATGGACTGGAATTATTTCCAGTCCATTTTTGTTTTACAATTAAGCTAGGAGTATTTTATGGCGAAATACATCGGCGCAATTGACCAAGGCACAACCAGTACAAGATTTATTTTGTTTAATCATAGTGGCGAAGTAGTTGCAGTTGACCAAAAAGAACATGAGCAAATTTATCCCAAACCAGGTTGGGTGGAGCATGATGCCTTAGAAATTTGGAAAAATACTCAAGATGTAATTCAAGGTGCGGTTGCAAAAGTGAGCAGTGATCAGTATTCAGTTATCAGTGAGATTGCGGCGATTGGAATCACGAATCAACGTGAGACAACGCTTGTTTGGGACAAGAAAACAGGTAAGCCGATTTACAATGCAATTGTCTGGCAAGATACGCGCACGGATGTCATTATCAATAAATTTGCAAAACAAGGTGGGCAAGATAGATTTAGAAAAAAGACAGGTCTTCCGCTTGCGACATATTTTTCTGGTCCCAAAATCAAGTGGATTTTGGATAATGTCAAAGGTGCGAAAGAAAAAGCCAAAAAGGGTGAATTGTTATTTGGCAACATGGATACTTGGTTGATTTGGAATTTAACAGGCCGCGAAGCGCATATTACGGATGTAACAAACGCATCACGGACAATGTTGATGAATCTCAAAACATTGGATTGGGATGATGAGATTTTGAAAGTGATGGGCATTCCCAAAAATATTTTGCCGAAAATAAAATCATCTTCTGAAGTTTATGGAGATATAAATTCGGGTGTGCTACAAGGAATTCCCGTCGCTGGTGATTTAGGTGACCAGCAAGCCGCATTATTTGGTCAGACGTGTTTCAAAGCGGGCGAAGCAAAAAATACTTATGGTACAGGTTGTTTTATGTTATTGAATACAGGCGAGAAACCTGTCCAAAGTAAAGCAGGTTTGTTAACCACGCTTGGATATAAAATTGGGAATAAGAAAGCGGTGTATGCTTTGGAAGGCTCCATTGCAATTACAGGCGCATTGATTCAATGGTTGAGAGATAACTTGTCGCTGATTCAATCATCCCCTGAGGTTGAAGCGTTGGCAAAATCTGTTGAGGATAATGGTGGCATTTATTTCGTCCCAGCTTTTAGTGGATTGTATGCGCCATATTGGAAATCTGATGCGCGTGGTGTGATTGTTGGATTGACGCGTTATGTCAACAAAGGTCACATTGCCAGAGCATCATTAGAAGCGACTGCCTATCAAACACGCGAAGTGTTAGATGCGATGGAAAAAGATTCAAAAGTAAAACTGAAAGCATTGAAAGTGGATGGCGGTATGGTCTTCAATGAATTGTTGATGCAGTTTCAATCGGATATTTTGAACGTGCCTGTGGTGCGACCAAAAGTTGCAGAAACAACATCATTGGGCGCGGCGTATGCGGCTGGTTTAGCAGTTGGTTTTTGGAAAGATACCGATGAATTAAAAAAGAATTGGGGACGCGATAAAAAATGGACTCCGAAAATGGACTCAAAACGCCGACAGGGTTTATACTCAGGTTGGAAGAAAGCAGTGACAAGAACGTTTGATTGGATTGAATAACGAGAATCGGGATCCGTTATTTGGGAATTGGTTTACAAATTCCGAATCACAATTCCCGAATCATAAACTTATGAATCGCAAAGAAATACTTTCTCATCTCAAGGAAAATCCTCAAGTATCTGTGCTAATCGTTGGCGCGGGAATTAATGGCATTGGCACATTTCGTGATTTAGCATTGAATGGTGTTGATGTTTTATTAATTGACCGTGCCGATTTTTGTTCGGGTGCAAGTTCGGCATCATCACACATGGCGCATGGCGGCATTCGTTATCTTGAAAATGGTGAGTTTCGTTTGGTGCGCGAAGCAGTGGGTGAGCGCAATCGTATGTTGCAAAACGCGGCACATATTGTTAAACCATTGCCGACCACGATTCCAATTTTCAAATATTTTTCTGGCATTTTCAATGCGCCATTTAAATTTTTAGGCTGGTTAGATAAACCTTCAGAACGTGGTTCATTAATTATCAAACTTGGTTTGATGATGTACGATGCCTACACAGGCAAGCATAGAATTGTTCCAAAGCATAAATTTTTATCTCGTAATACTTCATTAAAAAAATGGAATCAACTAAATCCTGATATAAAAAATACAGCAGTTTATTATGATGGTTTGATTACAAACCCCGAACGCCTCGCTCTTGAATTGATACTTGATTCTGAAGCGGAGAATTCATCTGCCCGTGCAGTGAATTATATGAGTTTAATCAGTGGCGAAAAAGATACAGTCATTTTACGTGATGAATTAACCGATGAACGCTACGAAATTCAACCAAAGTTATTAATCAATGCTTCTGGTGCATGGATTGATTTTTCAAATCATAGTTTGGGTTTATCTACAAAATTTATCGGTGGAACAAAAGGTTCACATTTGGTTTTGAATCATCCCGAATTACGAGATGCGATTGGCGACAATGAATTTTTCTTTGAAAACAAAGATGGTCGCATTGTTTTGATTTGCCCGTTATTTGACCGCGTCTTAGTCGGCACATCTGATTTAAAAATTGAAAATCCAGATGAAGCCTTCTGCACCGATGAAGAAGTAGATTATTTTCTTGAATTGATAAAACATGTCTTTCCATCCATTCAAGTGACGCATGACCATATTGTCTTTCGTTATTCTGGTGTTCGTCCATTAGAAAGCAGTACGGCAAAATCAACCAGTCAATACAGCCGTGACCATTCTATTCAAGTGTTAAGTGGCGATTGGACGAATCTGCAATTCCCAGTTTATTCACTCGTTGGTGGCAAGTGG